>JACZJB010000041.1 GCA_014860805.1 Anaerolineales bacterium | reverse complement strand
CAATTAAATACTTTAATAAACTTAATGAGTTTTCTACGCGCTCCGACTTCGTATCTCTAATATATGACATTTTCATAAGTTCAAATACCAATTCATTCAAAATTTCACTATCTTTAAGCGTAGAAAGTTGTTTTACATATTCTTTCATAGATGGATGAATCTTCCCATTTGTCTTATTCTTCCCTAAAAAAAACAATCCCTTAGGCTTATATCCATCGATCTGCACAAATTTTTCAGGGTTTTTTAATGGGTTTAGCACTTTAACTGTATAAACAATATGAGCAACAAGAAATGTCAAATAAATGGCGCAAAACAACAAAACCAATAATGAGTTCCATAATGGCATAGATTTAAGTGTGTGTTCAATAGCTATAAATTTTTCGCTATCAAAGATCATTGCTACCACCACAAACAAAAGTGTTGTCTCAATGCTAACCAGGACGCCAGCTTTTGCGTCTAAGAATCGATTAGTTTCCTGGACTTCATTAAGAGCTTCAAGAAGAAATTCGGTCTTCAGGTCAATAATCTCTCTCTGTTTTGAGTATAGAGCAATATTTTTTTTCATTGGGTTTCCTCCGTCTTCTATTATTTTAGCTAATTGATAGTTATTAAATTAGATCGTAATCCGTGGGTAAGATCTTCGAGTTGAAATTCCCTGTAAAAGTGGCAGCGAAATTGATGAGGGTGGTGTAGGGACCTCACCCTGATTGGCGGGATTGATCGGCGTGTCCGTTTGCCCCTCTCCCAAGGGAGAGGGTATGGAGTTGAATTCTTTTCTTCGCCTGATGGCATGTTTGGTTTCCAGAGCAATGCTTAGTTTCAGGATGGCTTTAGCTTCTCCCCCTTGGGGGACATCGTACCCGAGCGATAGCGAGTGGTAGACGGGAGAGGGGTAAAATCCCGTTATGCCAGTCAAGAATATCATTCCAGGTCAACACGTCACCAAAGAAAAACTCCAGCGCTCGCGTGAACTCCGCCGCGAGATGACACCTGCCGAGAAAATCTTGTGGGAAGAATTACGGGGGAGTAAGTTGGGAGTCCGCTTTCGGAGGCAGCAGGTCATTCAGGGATTTATTGTTGACTTTTACTGTCACAGGGCGGGATTGGTTGTGGAAGTGGATGGCGATGTCCACGACTTGCAGAAGGATGAAGATGAACGGCGGGAGAAGGTGTTGACTGAGATGGGGCTGAGGATTGTCCGCTTTGGGAATGATGAGGTGGTGAAGAGTCTGTCCGCGGTGGTGGGGAAGATCAGAGAGTTCATTCAGTAGTAAAATTTCGTCCTTGCTAAATATCTCAAATTGAGATATAACATAATCCATGCACATCATCACCCGCAAAACGCTGATCCAATTCTGGGAAAAACATCCCGACAGCCGCATGGCATTACAGCGTTGGTTCAAGATCGTGCAAAAGACAGAATTTCACTCCTTTGCCGAGTTGCGACAGGTTTTTCCGTCTGCTGACAAACTTGATCATTGGGTCATATTCAATATTGGCGGCAACAAATATAGGTTGATCACGTCCATTCATTTCAACCGCGGCAAAGTATATGTTCGTCATGTTCTGACCCACGCAGAATATGACCGAGGAGATTGGAAAAATGACACTCGCAACTAAAGAACTTGAAGTCCACTGGGCAAATATCGCACCGTTGCTGTCCATTCGCAATGAGCGCGAATACAACGCGGCTGTCAAACGGCTCAACGAATTGCTGGATGAGATTGGGGATAACGAGAAACATCCGGTTTATGGGCTATTGGATACGCTTGGAACGCTGATCGAAATCTATGAAGAAGAGCATTATCCGATCCCCGATGTTGCGGGTGCTGAAGTGTTGCGTTTTCTCATGGAAGAACATGGTTTGACACAGTCTGATCTGCCAGAAGTCGGGTCACAGGGCGTGGTTTCTGAAATTTTGAATGGAAAACGTGAGCTGAATGTTCGTCAGATTCGATTCCTTGCGGAGAAGTTCAAGGTTTCGAGCGCAGTGTTTTTATAACCTAATCTGCTCCGCGCTGGTCATTGAAGTGGATGGCGATGTCCACGACTTGCTGAACGAAGAAGATGAACGGCGAGAGAACGTATTGTCCGCGATGGGGCTGAGGATTGTCCGCTTTGGGAATGATGAGGTCGTGAGGGACGTGTCCGCGGTGGTGGGGAAGATTAGAGAGTCGGTTAATGAAGAGATGAGCTACTTAAGCATATCTGCAATATCATCCCACAGCGACGGCATCTCCAAAACTTCCGCAAATTCCTTGACCCACTTTTCAATGCGGGCAATATCCAGATTTTGATACTTGTCTGCAAGAATGCGAATATCTTCCATGTCTTTTGGACGATGTGCGATTGCTTTTAGAATGATCAAGTCTTCGGGTGTGGGCAGGCGCAGTTGTAACGTTGCATCAACTTGATGAACGACACTGCGCTCAACCATCTCTTGCTCAAACGGCAGGACGCCGAGAGACAGGTCAATATTGGTATTTGAAATCACATGCTTTAGGAGAACAACTCGATTTTCCTAGCGAACTCGGCGGCATTGTCAATTCGTGGCTCAATTCCCTCTTGACTTGCTTCTTTCAGTAACTGTGGAATATCTTTGATCGACAGCAAGAACATCGCATCAATGTCTTCAGTATAACGTGCCTTTCCCAAAATACTGACAGCCGCTCCGCCGATAATAACTCCGCGCTCATTAAAGCGTGAAAGGAGCCTTTGCAACGACTCTAAAGGCTCAAGAAAAGGCTCAATTCCTTCAGGCTGATTCATAGTGATTTCTTAATACTGCCCAACGATTGAAGATTTCGATTTCCCCGTCATCGTCCCCGCGATGCAATTCAAGACGAATAGAGCGACGCAAAATAGCATTAAGTTGCCGCCAATTTGTTTGGACTGTGGATGCGCGCAATTCCTGCCGCTCGATTTCTTCAACAGCTTTCCAGCGTTCACGATAGAGTTTGATGTCAAAATTGGCGTCCATGCGTTAATTATAGCATTGTCGATATATAAACTCACTTACGTTAGGGAAGGTAAATAGTATCTGAACCTTGAAAACAGAACTTTTGTTCTATAAAATAACGAAAGCAAATACATTCGAATCGCCGTGCAAATCATTATGAAAACTAATAATCTAAAAAAAGAAGAAACGATGCGCATTAAGTTAATAATGCCAACTTATGAGGGCAATTCTCAATTACTGGATGTTATGAGGCATATTGACGACACAATAACTACACTAGATGGTCTTTACACACAACTGGCTTTAATCCTAATGGGAGATATTCAAGAAGCATATGAGTATGAAAGAAATTCGCGAGCTTTCTTGAAAGAATACTACTATTCTGCTATTCGCGCAGTCTCACACAAACAAATTGGAGAAGATCAATATATAAACTCATTTAGTCATTACCCCTTTGCTTCTTTATTGAATCCCCTGCTTGAATTTAACAGAAGGGCTTTAGGGAAATACCCTGTTTCTGTTCAAGCTCTTACTTTGGCTTCAATAAGCATGGGTTCGATAAACATAGATTTGCTGGGGTTAGGGAAAATCCTGGATTTTATTGAGCATACTGTCAAGCAAGTTCTATGGGAAGCGCGCCACGAAAAAGAAATGGCGATGCAATCGAGGCTAAGAGCATCTCTCGAGGAGCAATTGTTAGGGGAGAAAATAATTGAAGCGCACCTCGCTAACGAAGAAAAAAGATTGTATCTTGCAAGCAAGAAAATAGAACTTTTTGATGTTATCCAAAAGCTTGATTTTCCTTTGAAACAAAAACGACAGTTGGTTAAATCCATTGTGGATAAGATTGACTTAGTCAGTCTTATGGCTGAAATTAAGCTGATAAGCGAGCAGTTGCCATCAACCCTTGTTGCTAAAAAACAAGCATCTGACTTTCATCATAAAAAACACTCCCCCAAGTCAAAAAGCACCAAAGAAAAACTCTAGCGCTCCCGTGAAATCCGCCGAGAAAATCTTGTGGGAAGAATTACGCGCAAATAAACTGGGAGTTCATTTTCAGAGATAGCAAGTTATTCAGGGATTCGTCGTTGACTTTTACTGTCATCAGGCGTCGTTGGTTGTTGAGGTCGATGGCAATGTCCACGACTTGCAGAAAGAGGAAGATGAACGGCGGGAGAAGATGTTGCCTCCTTCGGGGATGCTCCGCGATCCACGTTGGGGCTGAGGATGGTCCGCGGCAGTGTAGGGAATCAAAAAGTTTGCCGCCTACGCTTCACCAACCATCTTTCGACCCAGGGCAAAATTACCAAGAACCCAAAGAGCCAGAAGTAAAGATAAATAAGAACCCGACCACTCTGAGATTTCGTTGTAAAGATAAATATGAAAAAGGCCCAGCACCATGCCTGCAACAAGGTTGCCTGCGATCCAGGCATACTTCAGCTTTTCCCGAAAGGCGAACCATTGGATCGCGCTTGACAAACCTGTAACCGCCATGAACAGCCCGACAAATAGAACTGCATCAATATCAGCGGGCAAATTGTAAAAATAGAACATCGTTGAAAACATAATCGCTGGAATGATCGCCGCGATCCATTTTGGCCAGATTGAGTTATTGAAAATCTGACCGTGGGAATCACCCGAAGGCTTGGCCTCTTTTTCGATGATCGTCCTCCCAGCTGTAAGGCTGTTTTTAGCAGACACATCCTGCAAGCCAAAATCATTCTTCACCGCATGGACAATTTCAAGCACAGCTTTATCTGCTGAAACCTGCGCCTTCTCAAACTCAGACAGGAACTTCTCCGCCGCAGAAGAGATCCTGCGGCTGTCATCATCCTTCATTTTCTCAAGAGACAGGCGCACCAGATTCGCCAGTTCAGCATCGCGTGAACGCAGCAGCATCCCCAATTCATTGACCGCGCTCTCGCGAATGGACGTGAATGAACTTTCCATAGCCTGAGCAAGCTCGAGTGGAAGTTCCACAACTCTTTTTCTGGCGTTCGGATTTCTGGCAATGATCAAATCACCCTGCTGGTTGTATGACCAGCGGTGAGGTATCTGCTTGGGGGTTTCCGAGATGACTTTGGCATAGGTATAGTCATACCATTCATCCAATGAAATATGCCCATCGTGATCCATATCCGCTTCGCCCGTTTTCAGACCCTCCAACAAGAAGTGAGTGAAGAGCGAGAGGTCGGTTTGGCCGATCACCTGGTCGCCTTCCAATGCGTACTGCGTGGAGTCGGATGCGGTCATGACAACACGTCCGTATCCGCTACCTTCAAAAGTGGCTTCGGTAACCGCTTTTTGCTCGCCTTTGGTTCCGCGCGCAAATGCCCCACTGTGACAGCAATCCAGGATCAGGATCTGTCTTCGCGAACGGCAACTATCCATTTCGTCTGAAATAAATGTAGACGGGATAGATGTTGCTTTTAGTAAATTTGTCTGTGTGTCTTTGAGGCTGAGAAACAAACGGCCACGGTCATCCAGAATACCGTGCCCCGAAAAATAGATCAACACAAGATCGTCGGGCTTTTTATTGTTGAGGAAGCTGCTGATGGCACGGCGGATCTCGGTTTCGTTTTTATTGATAAGCGGAGTCACCTCATCAAATGTGCCGATATCCTTATCCGCCAGCACTTTTGCCAACGCCTGTGAATCGGCGGCGGGAGTTTTTAACTGTGACAGTTTGGGGTCGTCATATTTATTGTTACCAATAATCAGCGCATATTTCATGGCAGGTCACACCTTTAACGATTTACCCAAAGTCTTTACCAGAATTTCCAATTCTTTTGCAGATGTCTTCGTTGGGTCGTATTCGACCTGTGCTGTTCTTTTGCCGATCTTCACCCTGATCTTGACCGGCGTGGACGGCTTTCGCTCCACCCATGATTTCAGCAATTCGAAAAGCGGAGGGATGATCGTAGGGGCCAGTGTGACCGCCATTTGACCGATAGCCGAGAGATCCGCCGTTTTTGTGCCGTCCGGAGCGGTTCCCGCTGAGACCTGTTCGACTGAATCGACATGCAGGTCTTCCACCTCCGCCTTCAACTGGCGCGTGAATTCATCCAGTTCGACATCGTTTCCCTCATCCAGTGATAATACGATAAACAGTTCGGCAGGATTTTCGGACATATTTACTCCAGAATTTAGATATATCATACGACAAATAGAGGCTGGTTTCAATTAGGTATTTCCTATCTGCGGTGGTGGCAACCAATGGATCGAAAAATAAAAGAGCGGCCTTGGAAGGGTCGCTCTTTGTGTTTTCTACTGTTTCATCAAATAATACCCAACCCCCAACCACGCCAGTCCATAAAGGATTCCACCACCCATAGTATTCAATAATACTGAGAGCGGAAAACCAAGGGCGAGTGCCAGCCCAGCCCATGTCGGAAGGACTTTGGAACGCAAGGCTGTAATTCCCAAGAGAACATAGCCAAGGAATGAGAGAAACAAACCGATGAGGAAGAGAATGCCGAGCGAGTTCTTCCCCGCTGCGAGGGTGGCTGCAGCGCTGACCAGGATAAGAAAGGTCCCTGCAAGCGCAAGCCAGAAGCCAGTCGCGCCTGATTTACCATAGCGGGTCTGGGCAAAAGTGTGAAGTCCCATCAGCGCGAAAATGTTTGCCAGCAAGGCAATGATGAAGACCACTTCGAGCACATAATCAGATGAGCCAGAAAAGACCTCCGTTTGCGGCTTGATCAGTCCCATAACAGATTGGATGAAGTAACCAATCCCTGCCACAATCCCTGCAATTGCACCGTTTCGAGTAGATGTTTTCATATAGTTCATTCTCCTTTGGTGGTGATAACCCTGACCTGTTTTTCTGGTTTCGAAGTTTCCCGCCAACCCAAACGGAAGAGGGGCTGGTCAGTTACAGGATGAGGCATGTGCCCACGACAAAGTTTCGACTTCCGTGCAGAAGAGAGGATGTAAATCTCTCATCTGCGTGCTATTATGGATATGGGTCTGGTTTAATTGAAAGGAAGTGCAAAATGAACCATAGACTTGTTGGCCTGCTATCTCTTTGCCTGTTGGTGACCTTGCTGCTCATGGGCTGTTTGCCCGAAGACCCGTTGCTCATTTCGATCACTGGATTAAAAGAATTCGCCGTTCCCGCTGTGGTCTCCCAATCGCGGGGGGACGTCCTTGCATACCTGACCACCTCGGCCCGCCTCGCAGCCGCCCCGCCAGATGCAGATTGGCAATTGGAGCATGGACAGCAGCGGGAAGGGGAATTTCATTTCCGCAGCGGAGACTGGCATATGACCATCTGGCTTCCCTCCAGCGTGGAAGGGAATCAGCATATTGCGATTCTTAACTCATCCGCACACGCCTACTGGTGCGGATATGTAAAACCAAATGGTCAGGTGGTGGATACTGCCCTCCTGCCCTAGATATCTTTATAAATTCAAGAAAGAGTTGCAGAATTGCGGCTCTTTCTATTTTTGAATCATGATACGAAAAACAACCGACATTTAACCAGGCCTTGTATTGACTTATGCCCTGTAATTTCGTATCATGAATGCATTAATCCTCCAACAGGGAATCGCCAAATGAACGAATTTTTCTTCAGCTATTCAAGGCAGGATTTAAAGATCGTCGACCAGTTTGTCGAGGCGCTGGCAAAGGAAGGCATCAACGTCTGGCTCGACCGCGAAGACATCAAGGTCGGCAATTCCTGGCGCGTGCAGATCGTCGAAGCCATAGATACCTGTCAGGCTTTCGTGCTCATGCTCTCGCCGAACTCCGCTGCCTCCAAAAATGTGCACAAGGAAGTCATCCTCGCCCAGGATTCAGCCCGTCCCACCTATGTAGTCATGCTGGAAGCTGTCCGCCTGCCGCCTGAGATCCGCTATCCGCTGGCAGGCCTGCAATTTATCAACTTCCCCCTGCTCGGCTTCGAGAAATCGTTGCATCAGCTTATTGAAGCCCTCAAACCGTACCAAAAAAAAATAATCCCTGAAGGTGAAACCGCACACAAACAGACCGAACTCGTCATTCAGGGTGTCGACCTTTCCTCCTTCACTGCCGAAAAACAAGCGCAGCTTATCGCCTTCATTTCAGATCTAGCCAATGCCGACCCATCACAACTAAAGATCGCCCGCATGACCGCAGGCAGTGTGCATGTCTTTATGAATATGCCTGCCGAAGCCGCCTATCAACTTAAAACTATGGCGCTCAACAGCGACCCGCGCTTTAAGTCACTGAATATCGTTTCTCTCCGCATCGCGGGCGACATCTTCTACATCCACATCGCGCAAGGCACACTCAGCCCCTCGCCAAAACCCGATCCCATCAAAATTTTCTTCTCATCCATGTGGGGCAGGCTTTTGACAATGATCTTTGCGCTTCTGATTCTTATTGGATTGACCACTTTCAACCCGTTCAAGACCACACCCGCCGCCCCTGACCCAACTCTTGCCTGGTCTGCCACCCCAAGCATGTCCGCCCCGCTGGATACCCCAACTGCATCAGCAACGCAGATTCCCAGCCAGACATCCACCGTTACCGCCGCCCCAACGGATACTTCCACTCCCACACTCACGCCTGTCGTCTATCGAACCCTGAGCGCCGTAGTGGCGGGACAGCGCATCGCCTGCAACTATGGTCCTGGCGACCTGTATCTTAATGATGAAACTCTGCGGCAAGGTCTCAGCTTGCAGGTCTATGGGCGGGATATCAACTCAGGCTGGGGCTATGTCCTTGCGGATGGATATGCCGCTCCCTGCTGGGTGAATCTCAAGTCGATTACTCTGGATGGAAAGATCGAAAACCTTGAGCCGCTTTACCCCGGCATCGTAACCCTGCCGCCCTCAGATTTCTGGCCCCCGCCGCAGAACGTCTATACCGCTCGCAGCAAGTCAAACCCCGACAAGCTTTCCATCTACTGGGACGCATTCATCCTTAAAGACGGCGACCTGGAAGGATCAGGAGCGCCGCGCTACCTGCTTGAGCTCTGGCTTTGCAAAGGCGGCCAACTGACCTTCACTCCCATCTTTGCCTGGGACAATAATCTGGTGGTGGATGATGAAGCGGGCTGTATCGAGCCCTCGAGTGGAGTCATTTATATTTCTGAAAAGCACGGCTACCCCGGTCCCGTTACCATCCCCTGGACTCCGCATCCATAATAAAAAAGAGCAGAGATTAAATCTCTGCTCTTTTTTATTTTCATACCGTCATCTTTTCCCGCCGAACCTGCTTTAAGACATCCCAGCCCGCCAGCCTGCGGTTTGCTTCGTCATAAACGCGCCATTTGAGGCATTTCAGACTCGCGAGCAGGGTCAACGGTTTGACGTGGAAGATGGGGTTTTCTTTGTATGCCCTCGGCAGGTTGTAATTAGGAATCTTCGAGCCGAGGTGATGGATATGATGGAAGCCGATGTTTCCGGTGAACCATTGCAGCAGTGCGGGAAGTTTATAAAAGGAACTGCCCTGCATACTGGCTTTGAAATAATCCCATTGACTGTGCCGTTCCCAGTACACTCCTTCGTAATTGTGCTGCACGTAAAACAACCATACGCCTGCACCCGTTCCAAAGAACAACACCAGCAGCTGCGTCAGCAGATAATTCTTCCAGCCGAAGGTCGATCCCATCACGGTCACGATCACTGCCAGCGCCAGGTTTGTCCACCACACATTGGCGATCTCGCGCCTGCCTTTCGCAGGCGGGATCCGCTCGCCGATCACGAACACCAATGTCGGTCCGATCAACAGCAGCGCGAACGGGTTACGCATCACGCGATAGCCGAACCGCTTCCACCACGGCGCAGCAAGGTATTCCTCAACGGTCATCGTGTATACATCACCGATGCCGCGCCGGTCGAGATCGCCGCTTGTCGCATGATGGATGGCATGTTCATGCTTCCAACGGTAATAGGGTGTGAACGCCAGAATGCCCGTCACGATCCCTGTCAGGTCGTTAGCCCGCTGTGACTTGAAGAATGAGCCATGCCCGCAATCGTGGAAGATGATGAAGGCCCGTACCATGAATCCCGCCGTCAAAATGGAAATGGGCAGAGTCAGCCACAATGATACATTTACACTGCGCATCGAGAGATAAAACAATGCGAAGAATGGAATCAGGGTATTGATCAACTGCCAGATACTGCGGCGCAGGTCAGGGCGCGAGTAGGACGCGACAACTTTCTGCCACGTGGTTTTTGTAATAGTATCCATTGGAACTCCTTCCAATTTCATTGTACAACCATTAATCAATCAAGAAATTAATAAGCCTGTTTTTACAGGCGTGATATACTCAAAAAGAATAAAATCAAAGAATACGCAGGGAGCATTTATGCGCCTTTCAAGAGCCCTAAAAGCCGACCAGGAAACCATCACCCGCTTCACCACCGCGCTTGGTAGCGGTTCTGTTGCCCTCAGCACCAGCAAACTGCCCCGTCCCGATTTTTTCATCCTTGCCCACACCTTCATAAAAGAATACATCGAAGCAGGCTTCTTCAAAAAAGAGGAAGTGTTGATCAGGATCCTTGACGAAGGCGGGTTCCCCCCGGATAGCGGCCCAATCGGTTCTATCCACAGCGACCAGAAAAAGAGCATGGACGCAGCCGCGTCTATGCTCAATGCAGCCAGGCAATGGGAAGCAGGTGATACCGTTGCCCGCTCCGAAACAGGCTGGGCGACCAGCGAATTCACATCCACCATGCGCCAGCACCTCGAACGACTCAAAAGCCTCGTGCTCCCGCTCATCGAGCAAACCATCTCCATTGACGAGGAGCACAACGTCTCAGAACAGATCAACAATCTTGTCTTTGAAGGCGGTTTGCAGAACGGCGCTGAAAAATATATCAAACTAATCGAACAATTGGAAGAAAAGCTCAGCGACTGGAAATAAACAAAACGGGCGGATGAAATCATCCGCCCGTTTTGTTTTAACGCTTCATCCCCGCCCAAACCTGACTCTGCTTCCAACCCATACCCCTCATGAGAACAGCTCAACTGGTTGAATTGTATGTATAATTTTTAGCCAAGGACGACAAACCATCAACCTTGTTTTGTTCCATCGAATTTCGTCAACCATCCATAGGAGAACCCTTCCATGCAAGCGTACGAACTCGCTCAACTCATTTCCCGCCAAAAAGACTCGAACAAACTCTATCTCGAATTTCTCAACGTCCCTGACCTGAGCATGGGACTGTACGTTCTGCCTGCTGGTGGAGTTGATCCGCAAAGTCCGCATACCGAGGATGAAGTTTATTATGTAGTGAGCGGCAAAGGGAAGATTCAAGTTGCGGATGAAGATCGTGACGTACAGGCGGGCTCTATCATCTATGTGGCGAAGAACATGGAACATAAATTTCACTCCATTGAAGAAGAGTTGACCATCATCGTTTTCTTCGCCCCAGCGGAATATTCAACCAGGAAATAAAGATGACTCTTGAAACTTTCGTCGTCCAGTTTGGCTATCCCGCCTTGCTTCTCGGTCTGCTTTTCGAGGGGGAAACGGTTCTTATACTTGGCGCTTTCATGGCGCACCGCGGATATTTGTCTTTGCCTCTGGTTATTTTGTTCGGCGTGCTGGCAGCATTTGCATCGGATCAATTTTTCTTTTGGATGGGTCGTACTCAAGGCATTCGATTTCTTGTCAAACGGCCTGCATGGAAGCCACATGTGGAAAAGGCAAAATCTCTACTTGGCCGAAATACAAACCTGCTTTTTCTTGGGATCCGTTTCATGTACGGCTTGCGAACCGTCCTGCCCTTTGTGATCGGCATGTCCAGATTGGACCCAAAAAAATTTGTATTCCTGGATTTTATGAGTGCATGCCTTTGGGCAATGACATTTGGGCTGGCAGGTCATTTCATTGGACGGACGACGGCCCTGATCTTCGAAGATGTAAAGGAACATGAAGTTCTCGTCGTTGTAGTCATTACCCTGATCGGCGCAGGCGTGTGGTTCTACCGCCGACAGGTTGTTCAGCAAAAGAAAGGAAGCCATGAATAATCACGCGCAGTAACAATTCAAGAAGCTATTTCTGGAAAAGGTTGGGACCTTTACAAAGCAGGAACGGGACTTTTTTCATAAATTGATGGAGCACAGGCACGTCACTCGAAATATCAATACGGAGTTCGATGACCAACTTACGTTGGGGCAGCGATTGGCGGATAATGTCGCCAAATTCGGCGGCTCATGGACGTTCATTATCATCTTTGGATCCGTCCTGCTCGCATGGGTTATCTTGAATTCCGTTATCCTTGCAAGATATAACAATGCGTTCGATCCATTTCCCTATATATTATTGAACCTTTTCCTCTCGATGCTCGCCTCCATCCAGGCTCCAATCATCATGATGTCCCAGAATCGGCAGGCTATAAAAGACAGGCTTGATGCGGCACACGATTACGAAGTCAACCTGAAAGCCGAAATGGAAATAGAGAATTTACATCAAAAACTGGATGAACTGCGCGAAACCCAGTGGGCTGAATTGGTTGAGATGCAACAAGAACAGATCCGTTTATTGACAAAATTATTGGAAGAAAAAAATAATTAGACAAAACGTTATTGACCAAAACAGGTCGGCTGATAGCCGACCTGTTTTGTCTTTAATACTTGAATCTGCGGATTGCCACGGAATTATATATAATGTACAATCCGCGCCACGAAGGAAAACTCCCCCATGCTTCAATTGAAAACCACTCCATTCCATGAACGAACGTCCGCATTGTGCCAGCCTCGAAATTGGCGCAAGTGGGCGGGATATTTCGCCGCAGGCTCGTACGAGCACACGCTCGACCGCGAGTATTGGGCTATCCGCAATGCGGCAGCGTTGATCGATGTCTCGCCGCTGATCAAGTATGTGATTAAAGGAAAAGACGCGGCGGCTCTGCTTCATCGCGTCACCACACGAGACATCCACAAAATGAAAGTTGGACAGGTCGTGTACACGGGCTGGTGTGATGAGGAAGGCAAGATGATCGACGATGGCACGGTCACGCGCCTCGAAGAATCAACCTTCCGCCTGACTGCCGCAGAACCGAATCTGCGCTGGCTGATGATGAACGCGGTCGGCATGGATGTGGAAATTACAGAAGTCACTGACGATGTAGCGGCACTGAGTTTTCAAGGACCCAACACATGCAAGGTCTTGAATATTGTCGCTGAAAAACCCGTGGACGAGTTGAAATATTTCCGCATGATGAAGAACAAGATCAACGGAATCGAAGTTACCATTTCAAGAACAGGCTACACCGGCGACCTCGGCTACGAAATCTGGATGAGCGCGAAAGACGCGCTTCCCATTTGGGATAAGTTGATGGAAGTCGGCGGCGATTACGGCATTGCGCCCGTTGGTATTTTGGCAATGGATGTGGCACGCGTGGAAGCAGGTCTCTTCATGCTCGACGTGGATTACACCTCCGCAAGCCACGCATGGATCGAACCACAGAAGTCATCTCCCTTCGAATTGGGACTCGATTGGACAGTGGCACTCGATAAGCCCGGCTATTTCGTTGGCCGCCGCGCGCTGGAAAAAGAAAAACGCGAAGGTTCAGTATGGAAGATGGTCGGTTTGGAAGTGGATTGGGTTGGGATGGAGGATATTTTCAAACGGGTCGGCTTGCCGCCGCAAATACCGGGCATGGCTGTGCGCGGAAGTTTACCGATCATGGTTGGAAATGTTCAAGTTGGTTATGCATCCACATCTACCTGGTCTCCTTTATTAAAGAAGTACATCGCCCTCGCTCATTTGCAGAAACCCTATTTTGAAATCGGTACAGATGTGAGAATGGAGATCACGGTGGAACATCACCGTCAACACGCGCCTGCAAAGGTTGTCAAACTGCCGTTCTACGAACCTGAGTGGAAAAAGAAATGAAACAGGAAAACGCCTCTGGCAAAACAAAACTAAATCGGCTGGCTGTTCTTCTTGGCATTGGCATGCCTCTCGTTGGGTTGGCTCTGCTTGCTTACATGGGCATCTACAACCGCTTCTGGGGCGACGACTGGTGTTATAACTTTGATTTCAAGACCTTGGGGATCGGCGGGACTCTCAACACCTACTTCATGACGGGACACGAAGCATTGAGAGGATACGCAAACAACCGCTATTCGCTCACCCTCGTATCGGGCCTGCTCTATTTGACTGGGATATTCGGCGCCAAAATAACAGCTTCCCTGGTCATCGCAAGCTGGCTGGCCGGGCTGACATGGACATTTTCCAATCTGTCAAAGATCTTCAAGATCAATTCCAAAAGCGCCGTCATTTTGAGCGCGGTCACCATTTTGTATTTCACACTTTATATCTCTCCACAGCGGTTTCAAGTTCTGTATTGGATAGCGGGCATCCACTACAGTTTGACCATCGTCACAGGGATTTTCCTTCTGGCGTTGATCACATCGCAGGCAGTGCGTGAAACCCGAAGCAAAGCCATTGACTACATCATCATCCCAGTCGCATTTCTTGCAGGCGGATTCTCTGAAACGGGCAGCGCCTTTCTGCTCGGTGCGTTTTCCCTTCTGTTGGTGACGGTCTGGTATCTCAAATGGAAGCAAACGGATTGGGCGATCAAAGCATTCCCCACCACCGTCATTGCATTTGTCACTCTCGCAATTGCCTTGCTTGTTCTGGCATCTGCCCCCTCCAACGCAGCGCGGACCGATGTCATCTCCGCCGAGCGAACGGAACTATTTACAGCGATTCTCCTCTCCTTCCGCTTCGCTTTCGACTTCATGCTGGACTCTTTCCTCAGCCTGCCCTTGCCGCATGTGATGTTCCTCGCAGTATTTTTTGCTTTACCCATTCTTTCATCCACCGAAAAACGCGCCGACTTATTGAAGACGCTCCTTTCCGCGCTGGCAGTGACCGTTGTCCTCTGGCTGATCATTTCAGCGGTGCAAGCCCCGAGCGTGCTGTTCTATGGCGCTCCGCCTGACCCGCGTGGAAAGTCCCTCGCGCGTTTTACAATGCTCGTCGGCTTGGCGGTGATCGCCTGGCTCTTCGGCAGGGAAATCCATTCCCGTTGGGATAACAAGTGGATGACAGCAATTGCAATTGCCACAATGGTTATCAGCGCCGCATACACTGCGCGCACGATAACGAACACATATAAAGAAGTGTCAAGCTATGCATATCGCGCACAAAAATGGGACGAACGAGACGCTCACATTCAACAAGCCATACGCGAAGGACAGACTCTGGTGGAAGTAACCGTCATTGATATGAAAGGTCTCGGCGTTCAGGACATCATGAAGTCCAAAGATATGAATGGCGAATGGATCGTCTCCTGCAGCAGCCAATTCTATGGGTTTAAAGCGATCAAAGCGGAGCAACCCTAGGCTCTCATCTGCGGTTTACAAAAGGAATTATCTATGACATCTAATCAATACGACGCAATCATCATCGGCGGCGGTCACAATGGACTTGTGGCTGGCGCATACCTCGCGCGCGCAGGCAAGAAAGTGGTCGTGCTTGAGCGCAGACATATCGCGGGCGGTGCGGCTGTGACCGAGGAAATCTTCCCAGGCTACAAGTTCACCGAGTTTTCGTACGTGGTGAGTCTCCTGCGCCCCGAAATCATTCGTGACTTGGAATTGCCCAAGCACGGACTCAAGATACTGCCGCTTCCTTCCACCGTCACACCGATGGAAAACGGAGATTATCTCGGCGCATGGGATGACCACGACCTGACCCGCCGCGAAATCTATCGTCACTCGCCCAAAGACGCGGAAGCCTATGACGAATACGCCCGCGTCATGGCACGCGCGGCGAAAGCCATCAAGCCGATTATCAATCTCATTCCGCCCGACCCATCTTCGATGAGCGTGCGAGACTTAATGGGCTTGCTCAAAGTCGGTCAATACGCAGCATCTCTTTCTGAAAAAGAACTCTATGCTGTTGCCAAACTCGCCACCCAATCCTCCGCGGATTTGCTCGAAGAGTGGTTCGAGTTTGACGCGCTCAAAGGCACCAAAGCCGCCAGCGGAATCATCGGCACCTTCCTCGGTCCGCGCTCGCCTGGGACGGCGTATGTGTTACTTCATCACTACATGGGCGAAATTGACGGAGCCTTCCGCGCGTGGGGTTTTGCCAAGAACGGCTCTGGCGGAGTCAGCGGCTCCATCCTCAACGCAGCGAAAGCGCTCGGAGTGGAAGTCAGACTCAACGCAAGCGTGAAGCAGGTCATCGTTAAGAATGGACGCGCTGTCGGCGTCGCTCTCGAAAACGGCGATGAACTCACATCCAAAGTCGTCATGTCCGCCGCTGACCCAAAGCGCACCTTCCTGCAATTCGTTGAAGGTAAACATTTCCCCGATGACTTCGTCACCGCGCTGCAAAACTTCCGCACACGCGGCTCATCGGGCAAGGTCAACATCGCATTGAGCGAACTTCCCAACTTCACCGCGCTGCCCTTCAAAGACAAAGGTCACGACTCAGCGCTGCATCGCGGTGCGGTGTCCATCAGCCCGAGCATTGATTACATTGAGCGCGCCTACGACGACGCGAAGTACGGGCAGATTTCCAAGCGCCCATATCTCGATATGATCTTCCCATCCATGATCGACCCAGACATGGCACCTCCCGGACAGCACGTGATGTCTTGCTTCGTGCAATACGCGCCGTACGACCTCGAAGGCGGCTGGAATGACGCGAAGCGGGACGAACTCGGCGAAGCGGTCATTTCGACCATCGAGCAATACGCGCCGAACATCCGCAAAGCCATCGTCGGCATGCAGGTCATCTCACCGAAAGACATCGAAGCCATCGCGGGCATCACGGGCGGCAACATCTTCCACGGCGAACTGCTGCTGCATCAAATCTTCTTCCTGCGTCCCACCCCGCAATGGGCAGACTTCCGCACCCCGCTCAAAGGCTACTACTTCGGCGCAAGCGGCGCTCACCCAGGCGGCGGCGTGATGGGCGCAGCGGGAATGTTGGCGGCGAAAGAAATTTTGAAGGATGGGATGTAGACGATAGACCGCCGCTTCTTTCTTAACTGGAAATTGATTCTATTGAATAAAGCATCATCTACTCTGCATGAGGTTGAACAGGCAAAGAATTGAAAATGAACGTAGAAAAAGCCATTAACTCAAAAGCGCATGTAAAAGCAATCGCGCAAGCCTTGTTGGTAACCTTTCTCTGGTCCATCTCATGGGTGCTCATAAAGATAGGTCTCCGGGAAAGTCTGCCTCCTCTTACTTTTGCCGGGCTGCGCTATACGCTCGCATTTTTATGCCTGTTACCTTTTGTGTTAACGAATCCACATCACAGAGCCGGCCTGCGCAGTATTTCTCATCAAAAGTATGTGCAGCTCTTTATTTTAGGAGTGGTTTTCTATGCGGTTACACAAGGCGCTCAGTTTGTCGGTCTGGCATATTTACCTGCTGCTACTTTAACCCTGCTGCTTAACCTGTCGCCAATTTTTGTGGCATTGATAGGCATTTCTTTCAGCCACGAGTCGTCATCCATGGTTCAATGGGGCGGTATATTTCTTTCAACAATCGGTGTGATCATCTACTTTCTTCCATTAAACATACCCGCATCGCAAATATTCGGTTTGTCGGTGGCCATCATGGGCGTCGTTGCCAATTCAATATCTTCCCTGCTGGGCCGAAGAATTAATCATCAGAGTGGATTATCTCCTATTATTGTTACATTCGTCAGCATGGGGGTGGGCGGTTTGTTGCTGCTTATTACCGGGGTGCTGACACAAGGCTTCGGAAAAATCAGTCCAAACGAATGGCTGATCATCGGCTGGCTGGCCGTTGTAAATACCGCCTTCGCCTTTACCTTGTGGAATAATTCGCTTCAAACGCTTACCGCAGTTGAATCCAGCGTAATAAACAACACCATGCTGCCACAGATCGCAATACTAGCATGGCTATTTCTGGATGAACCTTTAAGCACAAGACAAGTCACAGGCATCATACTCGTTGGAGTGGGAACTTTGACAGTGCAATTATCGCGATATTTACCGATCTCATTAAAGCTTCCCGGGAAGCAATCCTAATTGGAGTAGTTATGACAATCAATCAATACGACACCATCATCATCGGCGCGGGGCACAACGGACTTGTCGCCGCCGCATATCTTGCCAAACAGGGAAAAAAAGTTCTGGTTCTCGAACGCCGCGCCATCGTCGGCGGTTCGGTTGTGACCGAATCTTTCGGTGAAGGCTTCACCGTCGATTCTGTTTTCGCAGGCGGCAGTCTCCGTCCGGATATTGTGAAAGATTTGAAGCTGCCGCTTCCCAAAAGCGCTTCGACTTCGCCTACGGCTCCGCTCAGCGCGAAGCCTGCCTTCATTTCTCTGCAACCAGATGGCAACCACCTCACCATTGACGCCGAGTCCATCAAACGCATCTCCGAAAAAGACGCGGCACGCTTCCCTGAATTCGTCCGCTTCATGGATAAAGCCGCAAGCATTCTCGACACTGCCTACGCCACCATCATGCCGCGTTTGCCGATGAACTTCGGCATCCGCGAAGGATATGGTTTGCTTGAACTTGGCCTCGAACTACGGCTGGCTGGGCGAAAAGACATGCTCAACTTCATCCGCGCCCTGCCGATGACCGCACAGGAACTGCTCGATGAATATTTTGAATCGGATGTGGTCAAAGCAGCCATCGCCTCCGTCGGCATCCACGGCTTCACGTTGGGACCGATGGGTGCAGGCACAGGCTACACCCTCATCCACAACTGGATGAATCGCGGCGGACTGTCGCATGTCAATGTGGGCAAAGCTGGAGAAATTACTCAAGCACTTGCAAATGCAGTGAAATCTTTTGGCGGTGAAATTAGAACCGAGATAGAAGTAAAAAGTATCAAAGTCGAAAGTCAAATTGCAAAGGGTGTCATCCTTGCAAATGGTGAAGAGATTTCTGCGAATCAAATTCTATCTTCCGCAGACCCGAAGCATACCCTGCTCCAACTAGTCGGCGCACAGGACCTGCCGCCCGAATTCGTCTGGCACACCCAGTCCATCAAAATGCGCGGCTCGGTCGCGAAAATCCATTTACTAACTGATGGCAAACATGGAATCCCGGAAGGTACTCTTGCCGTCGCTCCTTCAATCAAATATCTCGAACGTGCCTACGACGCTGCAAAGTATGGTGAGATTTCCGAGAAGCCGTATTTGGAAGTGACCACTTCAGGCAATGTGGTTTCAATCCATTTCCAGTTTGCGCCGTATGCTTTGAAGAAGAGCAGTTGGCAGATTGAAGGTTTGAAGGTTGAAAAGTTGGCAATCGATACACTTGCGGCATACTTCCCCAATCTAAAATCGTCAATCGTAAATCGCAAATTGATTTCGCCTCTTGACCTCGAACAAACCTACGGTCTCACCGAAGGCGACCTCAACCACGGTCAACTCATGCTCGATCAATTCCTGTTTATGCGACCAATTCCAGGCTGGTCAAATCACAAAACGCCTATTGATAACCTCTATCTTTGCGGCAGCGGAGTCCACGGCGGGGGTGGAGTCAGCGGCGCGGCGGGACGGAACGCAGCGAAATCGTTGAAGTAGAAACAAAAATGCCAGTGAGATTATTCGCTGGCATTTTTGTTATGTTATATTTTCACTTATGAAATCCAAAAAAATATATTTAGCTGCAACAATAGCGGTCATATCGCTACTCTTAATTCAAGTGTTGTACAACCCAATCTCATCCGTAAAACATTCGTTAACTATTTCAAATGTTCGGGGTCAACTCCCGCAGGCACGAGCCGCATGGGAATCAACGGGAATCACTGACTACACCTTCGAGATCATTGGGGACGCACGCTCCATTTGCCAGCCTTCGGCGAGGATCGAAGTTCAGAACGATGCCGTGGTCAAAGTGGAACTGCTGAATACAAACTTGCAAATCCTTCCGCACGACCAATGGGCAGACCCTGATTGGGGGAACGAAGTCTTTCTCTGCAATTACAAAAACTTCACCATGACAAAAATATTCGAGCTGGTAGACCTGACTCTGCAAAACTTTCCATCCTCCATCCTGCAAGCGGACTTTGACGCCAAGTATGGCTACGTCACTTCTTTTGAGTATGGCATTTATGTTGGCTATGGGTTGGCGAGGCCGAAGATCAGCCATTGCTGTAATGTGTTCAGAATTATTAATTTTCAACCACATACACAGTAAGTCGCACCTTCTCATTTTTGTATTTATGCGGTTCGACCATGGGGACAGTAGATATGTTTCACAGCACCTAAAAACAAAAATGCAACATCAAACAAAATACCTTGACAGGCATAGTACTTTGTTGTATATTGTACCTATGGACGAGTCAACAACCCCCAACAAGATTTCCTCAGACCTGCTTAGAGGTCATACCGATACGATTATCCTGAAGCTGTTGATAAGCGGTGACAAGTATGGATATGAAATATCGAAATTGATCCACTCAAACTCCTCGGGTGAATATGAACTTAAGGAGGCTACCATGTACTCAAGCCTGAAGAGGCTGGAGGGTGATGGCTGTATCACTTCATACTGGGGTGATGAGACCCAGGGCGGTAGAAGAAGGTATTACCAGATCACTGCAAGAGGTAAAAAGGTCTATTCTGAAAATAAAGATAACTGGGAGTATGCCAAACGCGTACTCGACAACTTATTGTAAGGAGATGTGATGTTATGAACGAGAAACTAACAAACTATTTGAACGGCGTTTTTGCACCTTATGAGGAAGTAAAAAGCGTTGCCGAACTAAAGGCTGACCTGCACTCCGATCTGCAGGAGCGCTTCCGTGAACTCAAAGCCGAAGGCAAGGACGATGAAACGGCCTTTGCGATGACCATTGACAGCATCGGCGACATTGAACAAACGGTGCAGGAGGTTGCCAACCTCTCCCGCTCGCTGGAGCGGCAGGTGCTAACAAACTTCAGCGCAAGCAACCTGTCAAAGAGCGACTTCGCAGGCGTTAAAGCGCATAAAGGAAAATTTGACGTGAGTGATTTGCGCGACTCCGACTTTTCGGGCGCGGACTTAACTGGCAGCTCGTTTTATGCCAGCGATGTGCGCGAAGCTAATTTTGATGAAACAAATCTGACAGACTGCATCCTGTCCACCAGTGACTTTACGGGCGCGAGCTTCAACAAAACCATTTTGGTGCGCACCGTATTCAACACATCTGACCTGACCCGGGCAAAATTCAGTGATGTAAAACTGGTTGACGTCAAACTGACCATGACCGACCTGACAGAAACGATCTTTGAAAACTGTATCTTTAGCGGTGTGGATTTTAAGAATATCGATTTACGAGGGCTATGCTTTGACGGACAGACCTTTATCGGAGTCAGGTTTGACAAGGCAGCGCTGAATGAAGTCTCGTTTAAGGGCGCGACATTTAAAAATGTGTCCTTTCTTGCAGCGATTACATGGACTAGCTGGTCTAAGAAACATTACCGTGCTATAAAAACCATTTGCTTTGACGGCGCAACGATGGACAAGTTAACATATGCCACCCTCAAAGGTTTGGAAGCCGATTTATCAAAGGTTACTGTTATCTAGGAAACAGGGCATTTCGTTGTAAAAGAATAGCAGGTAGTCAAAGCAGGTCACGCTCAATGCGTGGCCTGCCTTTTTTTACAGACAACCGCTCAATTGAATCGCGCGCGGATCGCGGCCAAAGGCGAGGCGTTTGGCCCAGGTGCTGGGGAAAGCCCGCAGGGCATGCGAATCCATCAGCTCAGGCGTATAAATCTTCCAGCCCGCTGAAGCAAGATTCTCGAAAATCCGTTCTGCGCCATCTTCCAGACTCCAGCCTTGCTCGGCGAGTGCGCCGCCATTCAAGCGGATATCCACAGTTGTGGATAAATTTGCCACAGACTCAAGACCGCAAAGCAGTCTCGAATCGCCGTGTAACAGGCTTTCAAGCAGACTGCCCCACGGGAAGTTGATGGTGATGTGCGAAACCAATCCGTTCAATTCACACGGCAGGGTTTGCGCGCTGGCAATGGCGTAGAGCAGGTTCGGCAGTTTGGCGCGCGAGTGTTTGTGCAGGTTTTCGCGGCACGAGTCCACGCCGATGACGAAGTGGCTGGGAAATTTATCAGCGTGGCAAAAGGCGAATTTGCCATCACCAGTCCCCAGGTCCAGAAGGATGCGGTTGTAGTTTGCGAGTCGTGCCTGTAGTTCAGTTAAATCCAACGTATGGGACGTTCTGCCCCGAATTGTTTCCATTTGAAACCTCCAATTTGTCGAGTTGATAAAGCGGGACAAATTGGAAAGGGGCGGAGCACGAGCACGCTTAAACGAAAACAGACGGCTGCGTCAGGCACCGTCGAGGTCATCGGGTGTAGGTTTTTTACGAATTAGGGGGAATACGAAATCAGCCCGTAGGGCTTCGTGGATTAAGGCTTAGCAGGGGGGACGGGTTGTGTTCATGAGGTTATTTTAGCATTTCAAAAGAAAAATGTTCATTAGAAGAATATAGGAAAATCCATTGCACTACACCGAAACTCCTTTTCCCTAAATTAGGCGAACCTCTGTAAAATAGAGCCATGCCTTCCACACTTCCCATTCTGCGCGCCCGCCGTGAACGCCGTCTTGAAAAACAAAACCAGAAGTCTGCGCAGGTGCGCGGTGCGATCATCAGCGCGGGAATCGTTCTATCA
The DNA here is from genome assembly GCA_014860805.1 of Anaerolineales bacterium. GTDB lineage: Bacteria > Chloroflexota > Anaerolineae > Anaerolineales > Villigracilaceae > Villigracilis. The sequence goes on along the minus strand of JACZJB010000041.1, from coordinate 5,890 downwards.
CTTCTGCTTGCGGCAGTGATCATCCTCGGCGCATTCGCGTATGCGGATGTCACGCGTGAACTTCCATCCGCTGAAATTTTGCCGCGGCTATTAAATCCGCCGGATGGCTTGCTTCTTCAGCCCACACGCATCTACGACCGCAGCGGATTGCAAGTGCTTGCCACCTTTGCGCCGAACGACTCGCCTCGGCGCTATATTCCTGTCAACCCGCAAAATCCGCAGCATATTCCTGCAAACCTTGTCAATGCTGTCATCGCCGTAGCCGACCCGCAGTTCAACTTGCACTCGGGCTACGCCGTTCAAGGATACAACGACCCTGAGCTTCACCCCACCATCGCGCAGCGTTTGGTCAGCGACTTGATCCTTTACAACGAGCCGCCATCCATGCGCCGTGCCATCCGCGAGCGCATCCTTGCCGCGCAGATCACCGCTCAATTCGGACGCACGCAAATTATTGAATGGTATTTAAACAGCGCGAATTTCGGCAACCGTGCCTATGGCGTGGACGCCGCATCTCAACTTTATTTCGGCAAACCCGCCGATGAATTAACTCTCGCTGAGTCGGCCATTCTTGCGGCAGCCAGCGAAACGCCCGCGCTCAATCCACTGGATGCGCCGCAAGTGGCGTTGCAGCGCGGGCGCGAAGTAATTTATATTTTGAACGGGCTAGACTTGGTCAGCAACGAAGCGACAGCGCTTGCATTGGCAGAGACTCCGCAGATGGAGTCCACGCCTCTCCCTGCGCCGAAAATTGCTCCCGCTTTCGTGAACCTGGTCCTCACCCAATTAGACTCGCAGATTCCCCGCGAACGAATCGAGCGCGGAGGCATGACAGTCATCACTACGCTGGATTATGACCTGCAAAAGAAGGCAGCTTGTGTCACCGAAGTTTATGCGACGCGCATGGACGGGCTGCCCACACCCGAAAGGGATTGTGACTCGGCGCGGTTGCTGCCGTCCCTGCCGCCCGCCGTCACTTTTGCGGATTCTTCCGCAAGCGCGTTGATCCTCGACCCGAACACGGGGCAGGTATTGGCGATGGTCGGCGAGACAAATCAAGGTGTGGAAACTCCGCTTGCAAGCGCACACAGGCCCGGGTCCAGCTTGGATGCGTTTGTCTATCTGACAGGATTCACTCGGGGCTTGAGTCCAGCTTCATTAACATGGGACATCCCCGGCAGCGAAAATATCCAAAACTTTGACGGCCAATATCACGGACCGCTGCGACTGCGCATGGCGCTGGCAAATGATTATCAAGTGCCTGTGGAAACGTTGAAAACGCAAATGGGGATCGAGAACGTGGCGAAGATCGCTTCGTCGTTTGGCATTGAATTGAATTCCGATGTTTCGATGCTTGAGCTTGCAGGCGCGTACGGAGTCTTTGGAACGCAAGGCGTATATTTTGGCCAAAGCATGGATGATGAATTTTTACCTGTCAGCGTGCTGCGTGTGGAAAGCGCAGATCGTTCCGTGCTATTGGATTGGTCATTGCCGAAAGCACAAACGATCGTGACATCTGCAATGGCGTATTTGATGGCTAACGTGTTAAGCGATGAACCCGCGCGTTGGGATTCGCTTGGCAGATCGAATGCGTTGGAGATCGGCAGACCGGCGGGCGTGAAGGTCGGGCAAACAGCCGATGGCCGCGATGCCTGGGTGGTTGGATTCACGCCTTCGCATTTGGTGGTCACGTGGACGGGCGCACGCGGCCGCGATGCGAGCGACTCCGTCACGCCGCGTTTCCCTGCTGTGCTGTGGAATGCATTGATGCAGACCGTTTCTGAAAACACCCCGGCAAATGGCTGGACCGCTCCATTGGGGGTGAGTACGATAACAGTCTGTGATCCATCGGGAATGCTGCCCACGCGTGAATGCCCGAATTTGGTGACCGAAGTTTTCCTCAACGGCAGTGAACCAACTCAGCCAGATACAATGTTCCGCGAGTTTTCTGTCAACCGCGAAACAGGCTTGCTTGCCACAGTCTTTACCCCGCCCGAATTAATTGATAATCGCGTGTACATGCTCGTCCCTGAAAATGCGCGGGACTGGGCACAAAGCACAAACCTCGACATTCCCCCGACTTCTTATGATGCCATTCAAGCGCCACCGATCAATCCCGTCGCAAATATTACTTCTCCGCAGTTGTTTGCGGATGTAAACGGGGTTGTGCAAATTATCGGCACGGCTTCAGGAGATGGATTTTTATATTATCGCGTACAAGTCGGCAAGGGATTGAATCCGCAGGAATGGCTTCAACTGGGTTCAGATGGTAACGTACCGGTCGTAAATGACGTCCTTGCAGAATGGGACACGTCAGAATTAAGCGGCTTGTATGCAGTGCAATTGGTGGTTGTAAGAGATGGTCAATTGGTGGATACGGCGGTGATCCAGGTGACAATAAAGTAAGTGTGTGTGTGTTTCCTGAAGAACAAAAAAGAGGCAGAATCATCTGCCTCTTTTTTCAATATACAGTCAGCAAAAATTTATCTTGCCAAGACCTTGGCCATGTGGAAGTATTCCATGTTGACCTTGCGTTTATTGCTGATGACATCCTGCAGCGGAACGAAATCCACGCCTTTACCTTTGAGCCCTGTCATCATGCCATGTGTGCCTTCCACCAACGCTTCCACAGCTTTGACGCCCATGCGGGATGCCAGCAGACGATCATACGCGGTGGGAGAACCGCCGCGCTGGATATGACCGAGGATGGTCATGCGGGTTTTGAAGCCGACATCCAAATCGTCAATGCGCTGCGCCAAATCCGTAGTGCGGACGCCCGAGCCTTCCGCATTAATGATGATGGCATGAGTCTTGCCGCGTTTGTACGCTTCCTCAACCACCACAGCCACTTCATCGGCTGTGATCGGCATTTCGGGAATGAGCGCCACTTCCGCGCCGCAGACGATTGCCGCCATCACAGCAAGATAGCCGCTGTTGCGACCCATCGTCTCCACCAAAAACGCACGTTGATGCGATGAAGCGGTATCGCGCAGTTTATCCACCGCCTCCATGATCGTATTCATGGCTGTATCTGTGCCAATGGCAATATTTGTGCCCCAAATATCGTTATCGATACTGCCGGGAATACCAATCACTTTTATATTCTGCTGTGACAAAGCGTATGCGCCATTCATGGAGCCTTCGCCGCCTATGACGATCAACGCATCCATGCCTGCTTCGTTCATCTTGCGGATGGCGTCCCGTTGACCGGACGGCTCCATGAAGCGCTTGCTTCTGCTTGTCTGCAAGACCGTCCCGCCGCGCTGCAAAATCCCACCGACATCACGCGGACCCATCGGCTTGAATTCACCGTTGAGCAAGCCTTCGTACCCATGCATCACGCCGATCACGTCCATGTTATTTGCCAGCGCGGTCCGCACCACAGCGCGGATGGCCGCATTCATACCGGGCGCATCCCCGCCGGATGTAAGAATACCGATCGTAAATTTATCTGCCATTTATTAAATTTCTCTCTTGATTTGAAAATTATCAAAATCGCGCGCCACCACCACATTCGGAAAAACGGTCTGCGCTTCTGCAAGCACATCTTTTCCGCGATAACGGCGCGAAATATGAGTAAGGATTAGTTTTTTAACCCCCGCTTTTTGCGCCAGTTCCGCGCCCATGCGGGCTGTGAGATGCGAGAACTGCTTCGCCATATCTTCTTCTTCATCCAAATAGGTGGACTCGATCACAACTGCATCCGCTTCTTTACAGACCTCGAGCAGGTTATCGGTTCTACCCGTATCCCCCACAACGACGAGTTTACTGCCCTTTTCCCAGTCACCCAGCACATCGTCTGGAGAGATGCGTTTTCCGTCAGGCAGAAAGATCTCTTTGCCGGCAACCAGGTCACGGCGTTCGGGACCGAACGGAACTCCAAGTTCATCTGCCTTTGCCGCCAAAAATGGACGGCGCGCTTTTTCTTCAAATAAATATCCGAGGCAATCCGGTCCCTTATGTGTCACTGGAAACGCGGTCACTGTAAAATCATCGGCTTCAAAAACAATGCCGGGTTTGATCTCGGTTAATTTCAAAGGCACGGGAGGCTGGTTGCCGCGCAGCACCACATCATAAAGAAGCGTGCGCACGCGTTCCAGCGTGGATTTTCCACCGAATATTTCAAGTTCATCAATGGCTTCCCATCTTAAAAGCGTGGAAAGCAGGCCGCCCAATCCAAGGATGTGGTCAAGATGTCCGTGGGTCAGCAGAATGCGGGTGATGCGTTTGAATCCGATGCCGGACTGAAGGATCTGCCGCTGTGTGCCTTCACCGCAATCCACCAGAAAGCGGTGCTCGTTATGAGAAACGATTAGCCCCGAAAGCCCGCGGTTTGCAGAAGGCGCGGATGCAGATGTGCCAAGAAAAAGAATTTCGAACAAAGTGAAGTCCTTGCCCAACCAGCCACAAAGAAAATCGAGTCTAAAAAATAGTCGAAGTCACTATAAACTCTGCGGCAAAGATTTTTTAAAATACGAAAAGCCCTGCAATTGTACCTCAAAGAAAACAGACCATTTGTGCTATAATCTTTTTTGGAATTACAGGCGATGAAATAACGTTTGCCGCTTCACAAAAATTCATCCTTCCTCCTCATCATTTCTCATTTGAATTCATGCCGCTTCTTAAACCATCCACTCCCCCCAAGAAAAACACCAAACCTGCGGGCAAAACACTTCCTCCCAAAAAAGGAGAAGCGCCCCGCACAAAACATGCGCCGCATCATGCTCCGCATTCTGTCAGGGAATCTTCATGGTGGGAGAAGCTCTCCGCCGAGCGCAAACTGGATGTTGTCGGCATCGGGCTTGCTCTGGCTGGCATCATCATTTTATTGGGTCTGATCTCCTCAAACCGTTCCGCCATTGTGGGCGGCGCCATATTTTTTCTCTCGCAAATTTTTGGCTGGGGCGTATATATTCTCCCGCTAGGTCTGCTGGTCTTCGGGCTATGGCTTGTTTTCCGCAAGATCGAACGCATTCCGCCGCTCTCCGTTGAAAGTGCCGTTGGCAGCGTCATCCTCTTTTTCTGGCTTCTCACAGTTCTGCATTCATTGATCGCCACAGCAGAAACCGCTGAAGCTGTCGCCCTGACCGGTTCAGGCGGCGGTTATTTTGGCGGACTCTTCCAACGCATCCTTTGGGCGGGACTGGGTGGTGGAGGCACATTCATCGCCTTGCTCGCCTGGTTGATTCTCGGAATTGCAGTCATGCTGGATAAACCCGTTGTGGAATTGTTCTTCTGGCTCGCGCCGTTGACTGTAAAACTGCGGCACCTGCTGAACAAACCAGTCTCGCCTCCTCCTTCGCTGATTCCTGCTCCCACCCCGGCAGAGGATTTTACCCCGATAGATCCGACAGCCATGCCCAAGGTCACCACCACGGAAGTCCCTGTGCAGCCCACGCGGACGACCAGCGGCTCAACCGTCATCCACTGGACATTGCCCAACGTCAGCGACATCCTCGATTCTGGCAACGCTCCTTCCATCAATGAAGATTTCATTCAACAGCGCGCGCGATTGATTGAAGAGACTCTCGCTTCCTTTGGCGCGCCGGCGCAGGTAGTTGCGATCAGCCGTGGACCTTCGATCACGCAGTTCGGAGTGGAGCCGCTTTTTCTTGAGTCCCGAGGCGGCATTAAAACGAAAGTCCGTGTCAGCAAAATCGCATCCCTTTCCGATGACCTCGCGCTAGCATTGGCCGCGCCGCGCATCCGCATTCAAGCGCCGGTGCCCGGGCATAGTTATGTCGGCATCGAAGTGCCAAACGAAGAAATGGCGATGGTGGCGCTGCGTGATATTCTGGAAGGCGAAGTTTACAAGAACAATAGAAAGCCGCTTAACTTTGCATTGGGGCGGGATGTGGCGGGGCTGCCCGTCATTGCAAGCATTGAAAGC
>JACZJB010000040.1 GCA_014860805.1 Anaerolineales bacterium | reverse complement strand
TTTCCAAGGTGATCTACATCGAGCAGGATGATTTCCGCGAGACCCCACTTCCAAAATATTATCGCCTGTTCCCGGGCAACGAAGTCCGTCTGCGCTACGCGTATTTCATTAAATGTACGCATGTCGTGAAAGATGACAACGGCGAAGTGATTGAAGTCCATGCCACGTATGACCCAACCACACGCGGCGGAGACTCTGCCGATGGCCGCAAGGTTAAATCCACGATCCATTGGGTTTCCGCGGCACACGCCAAGGAAGCAGAAATCCGCATGTACGACCGTCTCTTCACCAAGGAAGATCCCGAAGAAGGCGACGAAGGATTCATTGCCTGCATAAATCCCAACTCTCTGCAGATTCTCACTGGCTATGTAGAATCGCATCTGGCCTCGCCTGAAGCTGGTTCACGATATCAATTTGAACGCCTCGGCTATTTCTGCGCTGACCCAGACTCTACACCCGAAAAACCCGTCTTCAATTTGACTGTGAACTTGAAAGATACCTGGGCCAAATTGGAGAAAAAGAGCGGGAAGTAGTACTTTAAAAAAACAAGACCCTAAAGGTTTTTTCGCCACCACACGAACCTGGTCGGCAGGGAAACCTTTAGGGTCTATTTCTTTATTTACGGAAAAACCATGCATAAACATCACACAATCGCAGGGATATTTTCAGGTCTGGCGGCGGCATCCATTTGGGGCGGGATGTACGTGGTCAGCAAAGTAGTATTAGAGGTAATCCCGCCATTTTCTTTACTGACCTTGCGCCTGCTCATGGGCGCGTCCGCTTTGGGCATCTTCATTTATTTTCGCAACAAAAGATCAGACGTAAACCCCGTCATCACACGGGAACTCTTTTGGAAAAGTCTTCTCGTCGGTTTTGTTGGATATGGAATTTCGTTAGGCTTTCAATTTGTGGGCACAAAACTTTCCACAGCTTCCAATGGCTCGCTGGTCACATCTGCAACACCAGCCTTCGTTTTGTTGTTCGCACCTTTTTTGCTTGGCGAAAAATCCACGCTGCGGCGCATTATTGCGCTGGCTATTTCCACGGTGGGCGTGCTGGCTGTCATCGACCCGCGCAATGCAGAACTTTCACCATCCCTGTTTTGGGGCAACATGAGTCTGCTGGCTGCGGCGCTGACTTGGGCTTTGTATTCCGTGCTGGTCCGCAAAGTATCCAAATCCATGGACCTGCTCACCTCCAGCACCATCATGTTACTAGGCGGTCTGCCTTCCAGTATCGCCTTCAGTGTTTGGGAAATCACCACGCAAGGCATTGGCGAAATCACCTGGGGCATCATCGGCGGTCTGCTGTTTTTGGGAATCATTTCCACAGCAATTGCAATGTTCCTTTGGAATTACGCCTTCGCCGAATTGCCCGCTGCCGTAGCCTCACTAACGTTCTTTGCCCAGCCGGTAGTTGGTACACTGCTCGGTTGGTTTTTCCTTTCCGAAAAAATCACTCCACTCTTCCTAACGGGAGGGGTTTTGATCGGCATCGGAATCCTGATCGCAACACGCGAATAACAAGAGACATTCACCCGCATGGGTGAATGTCTCTTAAAACAGAATCAATTCCAAGTCAAAAAAGAGGCGCGGACTTTTATTCTATTTCACATTCTTTTCAGCCATTTTGCGGGCAAGGCTTACACTTGCATCGCTTCCAACAGTGTGAAGCAAAGCCATGTTGGGCGGGCGCATTTCACCGATGGGATATCCGCAGATCAACACAACCTGCTGTCCAGTTTGAATACCGGACTTCAACAATGCGGCATCCACATCTGAAAGCATGTCATCCAACGTGTTGGCGTATTTTATAAGATGAGGCTGCACACCCCATAAAAACGCAAGCTGGCTATATGTATCCGATTCGGGAGTAAAAGCAAGAACGTGTTTCGACGGTCTTGCCTTGGACATCAACCACGCGGAACGGCCCTGCATGGTAAAAACAGAAACAGCTCGCACTTCAGGATCTTTCGCCAGCGCGTTTGCCGCGCGCGCCATGGAAGCCGCGTCGCTCTCGCCCAAACCTGCCCTGCCATCCTGACGGCTGCCCCACTCTCTGAAATGCGATTCAGCCTCGATGACGATCCGGGACATCATGGCAACAGCCTCGCTTGGATATTCACCCGATGCGGTCTCAGCGGACAGCATAACTGCATCTGTGCCATCGAAGATCGCGTTGGCAACATCAGAGGCTTCTGCGCGGGTGGGCAATGGATTTTGAATCATGGATTCGAGCATCTGCGTGGCAGTGATAACCAGTTTTGCACGCGCATTTGCCTCGCGGATGATCAGCTTTTGCAAAGAAGGGACACGTTCTGGCGGCAATTCCACGCCAAGGTCGCCGCGCGCAACCATAACTCCATCTACAATCTCGAGAATTTCGGTCAGTTCATTCATTGCTTCGGGCTTTTCAAGCTTCGCAATTAACAGAGGTTCACGTTTGCCCTTGGAAAATTCCTGAATGGCTGCGCGAACCGCCTTCACATCTTCCGCACTGCGGACAAATGAAATCGCAACCGCATCCACACCTTGCGAAATACCAAAAGCCAGATCTGCTTTATCTTTTTCAGTAAACCCGGCAATACGAAGTTTTACACCGGGTAAATTGATTCCCTTGTGTGAAGTAAGCGCGCCACCTACCAGAACTTTTGCATGCACAACACGACCCACCGCAGTAACCACTTCAAGCGCAAGACGCCCATCATCAAGCAAAAGCTTGTCACCTGCCTGCACCGAATCGAAGAGTTCACGGAAATCCACAGGCAGGAGTTGATTGGTTGTTTTCGGAGCCTCATCCTCTGTGGCGTACAAACAGATCTCCTCACCGCTGGAAAGCTGAAGCGGTGCAGCCAATTTTCCAACCCGGATTTTCGGTCCTTGTAAATCCTGCAAAATCCCGACTGGCATGCCCAGCCTTGACGAGACCGCGCGAATAGTGACTACACGCAAAGCGTGCTGTTCGTGAGTCCCATGGGAAAAATTTAGACGGGCAACATTCATTCCCGCTTTAATGATCGATTCAAGCGCCTGCTCAGAATCAGAAGCAGGGCCAATTGTGGCGACGATCTTTGCTCTACGCATTATGAATACTTCCTTCACATCTATAAATTAAGCCCATCGGTACGGGCAGTGTATAAAGCCTCCCCACACATATATGGCTTCATCCTAAAACGCTCTGATAATAGGTAAAAAACGGGATGGTGTCAAGGTGGAAAAGTTTATTATCAAGTTAACAACAAAAACGCTGTGGAGTTGCGCTTACAACTCCACAGCGTTTCAAGTTTTTCGGATATCGAATTAGGTGTAATGCAGTTCCTTCGCCTGTCTTTGCAGTTCGTCATGGAATTGTGGATGCGCGATCTTAATCAACGCCTGGGCACGCTGGCGAATGGTCTTGCCATACAAGTCAGCCACACCATGCTCAGTCACCACATAATGGACATGGTTACGGCTGGTGACCACGCCTGCCCCGTGCTTGAGCATGGCTGTAATCTTGCTGAGTTGAGTCCCATCCCGCAGAGTTGCCACACTGGGCAATGCGATAATCGGCACCCCACCCTCCGAACGGGAGGCTCCATAAATAAAATCCAATTGACCACCGACGCCGCTGTACAATTTGGGGCCAATGCTGTCTGCGCACACCTGCCCGGTAAGGTCAACTTCAATGGCAGAATTGACAGCCACCATGCGGTCGTTTTGAGCGATTACAAAGGGGTCGTTCACATACTCTGTTGGATGCATCTCAACCATCGGGTTGTCATTCACCCATTCATACAATTTCTTTGTGCCAAGGATAAATCCAGCCACGATCTTGCCCGGATGCAGGGATTTACGGGCATTGGTCAACACCCCGTTATTCACAAGCTCAATGACACCATCTGAAAATAACTCCGTATGAATCCCCAGGTCTTTTTTATTGGAAAGGAATTTCAAAACTGCATCAGGAATCGACCCGATACCAAGCTGCATGGTCGCTCCATCGGGAATCAATGAAGCGACATGTCCAGCGATCTTTTGCACAATGTCTGAATCGCCTTCCGCCGCCATTCTGTGCTCTGGGATCGGGTAATTAACAGGAACGATATGCGTCAGACGGCTGATATGGATAAAGGCATCTCCCAGTGTACGCGGCATTTGGTCATTGACTTCGGCGATGATAATCTTCGCGGATTCCGCTGCGGACTTGGTCAGACCGACTTCCACGCCGAGGCTGCAAAAACCGTGTTCATCCGGTCTGGAAACATGAATAATCGCAACGTCAACGGGAAGCACACCGTGCTTGAAAAGCAAGGGAAATTCAGAAAGCAGGACTGGCGTAAAGTCAGCACGCCCCTCCTGCACCGCCTTGCGGATATTGGCGCTGATGAACATGGAATTTACCCGCAGGTGACCTTCCATTTCAGGGGCAACATAATCGGCGGAGCCAACTGTCAACGCCTGGCAAATCTCCACATCCTGAATATTGGGGGCGTGCTGCACCAGCGCAGCCAAAAGCTTTTGAGGGACGGACACGTTTCCAGTGAGAAAGACGCGGTTCCCTGATTTGATGACTTTAACTGCCTCTTCGGCAGTCGTCACACGTGATTGATAAATACTTGTTGCATTCATGTTAATTCTCCTGCCCACCCAAACGGACCAGATGAAGCAGTTTACCGTTGTGAGTATTCACGGCGGCTTCGATGGATGAATTTTCCTTCATCGCCTGTCCCACACCTTTATTGGCAACTTCCAAAATATAGTGGATGGCAGCATTTAAAAACACATGGCTGGCAGTGCGCGCAACCACACCCGGGATATTTGGCACACAGTAATGCACTACACCTTCTTCCACAAACGTTGGATGCTCGTGCGTTGTTGGGCGGGAAGTTTCCACACAACCGCCCTGGTCAATACTTACATCAAGAATGACCGAGCGCGGTTTCATGGCTTTGACCATGTCACGCGTTACGACGATTGGCGCGCGCTGTCCGCTGACCAAGACGGCACCGACTACAACATCCGCAAAGGCAGTCGCCCGCTCGATATTACGCTTCGTGGAAATCATGGTCACAACACGCGGGTGTTTTTCCATGATCTTTTCAAGCATGCTCATGTTTCTATCGATAACTGTCACGTGCGCCCCGGCACCGATCATGGATTGCATGGCGGAAAAACCAACCGCACCGCCGCCAATGATGACGACTTCAGCAGGCGGTACGCCGGGCAGGCCGCTGAGCAAAATCCCTTTGCCGCCGCGATTGTTCTGCAAATGACGGGCAACGATCTGGGCTGCCATTGAACCGCAGATCAGACTAAAAGGACGCAGCACAGGGAGCGCCCCATTTGCATCCACGATCTGTTCGTACGCAAGGGCAGTCACTTTCTTTTCCAGGAGCAGGTCGATCTGATCCTGAGAGCTGGAAGCAAGATGAAGTAGACCAGCAATCGTGGAGCCATCCTTTAACCACTCCACTTCCTGTTTAATCGGACGCGCGATCTTTAATAATAAATCCGCACGGCCAAAGACTTCCTCGGCAGAAAATGCGATACGCGCACCGGCTTTTTCATACTCCAGATCGCTGAATCCAGCGCCTGTGCCCGCCTCGTGCTCAACGAAAACCTGATGCCCGTTCTGAGACAGCATCTCGACCCCGGCCGGGGAAAGACCTACACGATACTCAAAGGGTCTGCTTTCTTTTGGAATTCCAATATACATAGTGCCTCCACACAAAAGACCCTAAAGGTCTGTGAGACCTTTAGGGTCTAAAATTTCTATTTGATATTGAGCACTTCGCGAATTGCGGGAAGCGCCCAATCAATAGTTTCTTTGTCAATAACCAGCGGCGGGGCAAAACGGATGACATTATCATGCGTCTCTTTGGCAAGGATACCTTTTGCCTGTAATGCCTCACAGAAACGGCGTGCGCCTTTTGCTTCGGGCTTAAGCTCTACAGCAATCAACAAACCCTTCCCGCGAACTTCTTTCACATGCGGACTGGTGATCTCGCTCAATTGCTCGACGAAATATTCACCAAGTTGCTGTGCCCGTTCCGCCAATTTCTCTTCGCGGATAACTCGCAATGAAGCGCGCGCTACAGCCGCAGCCAGCGGATTCCCGCCAAACGTGGAACCGTGCTCGCCCGGGTTGAACAAGCCGAGAATAGCCTTATCTGCCAGTACCGCAGAGACGGGATAAAAACCACCTGAAAGCGCCTTGCCTACAATGGTAATGTCAGCGCGGACGCCGTCATGGTGAGCAGCGAACAGCTTCCCAGTCCGTGCAAGACCCGTTTGAATTTCATCCGCAATAAAAAGAACGTTATTCTTCTTGCAGATGTCAGCCACCTTCTTTAAATATCCAGCGGGGGGAATAATCACACCTGCTTCTCCCTGAATTGGCTCAAGCATTACTGCGGCAGTGTTGGGAGTGATCGCCTTCTCAAGCTCATCTGCATTTCCATATTCCACAACTACGAAACCAGGGGTGAAGGGACCGAAATCATCACGATAGGAGGGTTCGGTTGAAAACGAAACAATCGTAACCGTACGTCCGTGGAAGTTATTTCCAGCGACGATGATCTCCGCTTGATGGCGCGGAACTTTCTTTACTTGATATGCCCATTTGCGGGCAAGTTTGACAGCAGTTTCCACAGCCTCTGCACCGGAATTCATCGGCAGGGACATTTCGTAACCCGTCATTTCAGAGAGTTCTTTATAAAGAAGCGGCAGCTGATTATTGCGGAACGCACGCGAAGTAAGCGTAACGTTCTTCGCCTGATCGAGCAATGCCTTCAAAATTTCAGGATGAACATGTCCCTGATTCACCGCAGAATAGGCAGAGAGACAGTCAAGGTACTTCTTCCCATCCACATCGTATACCCAGACTCCCTTCGCTTTTTCAATAACAACATCCAACGGATGATAATTATGCGCGCCGTACTTTTCTTCCATCTCAATAAAGTCTTGTGTATTCATTGAATGATTTATCCTGTGTTTTTGTTAGACTATTCGATATTTACGCCGCTTCAAACAAACGCGCCAAAATTGCCTTCTGCGCATGCAGACGGTTATGAGCCTGCTGGAAGATGACAGAGTGTTCGCCGTCAGCCACATCATCGGTCAATTCCTGATTGCGGTGCGCGGGCAGGCAGTGCATCACGATCACATCCTTGTCTGCTTCACTGACCAGTTTGGCATTGACCTGATACGGCGGGAAGACCTTCTCGCGCTTGGCAGTCTCTTCTTCCTGTCCCATACTTGTCCATGTATCGGTATAGATCACATGCGCGCCTTTGACGGCTTCATGCACATCCCGCACAAAAGTCAATTTGCTGCCAGTTTTCTGGGCAATTGCTTTTGCGATTTCAACAGCTTTGGGATTAACATCATACCCTTCGGGAGTGCCAACTGTCACATTCCAGCCCAGCAACGCTGAAACATGCATCAACGAAACAGTGACGTTGTTACCATCACCTACATAACTGATATTTAACCCTTTTGATTTTTTTCCAAAATTCTCGATGATCGTCAACGCATCCGCCATGCCCTGGCAGGGATGGTTGTAATCACTCAAGCCGTTCACCACGGGAATATCCGACCATTTCGCAAGTTCCAACACATGCGCATGATCAAACACCCGCGCCATCAATCCCTGCACATATCCAGACAGAACACGCGCCACATCCGCAATGGATTCACGCTTGCCTAAACCGATCTCGCTCGGTGAAAGGTACAATGCATCTCCCCCGCAATGACGCATCGCCATATCGAAAGAAATACGGGTGCGCAGGCTCGGCTTTTGAAAGATCATCCCCAGCACCTTGCCTTTGAAGATCTTCTTGTTTCCTTTTTTAAAATGTTCCTTCTTTAACTTCACTGCCAGATCGAGCAGATCTTGAATCTCATCCGATGAATAATCGGAGATCGCCAGAAAGTCCTTCATAATTATCTCCTTGGATTGAAAGTATAACTTTATTGCTCTATTTTGCCATGTTTCATGCATCACGCGTTCCACATGACAAATTACGCACTTCGAAATTTCCTCCAATAGCGCATCAAACCGTCTGCGCTCATGCCGATGGGATTCGCCAATGTATACGACCGAAGCACATCCTCGCTCAAGTTGTGCTCGCGGCCTTGCTCGTCCATCCAGGCTTCCAGCCTGGCACGCACCTCTTCAACAGGCGGGTCAGAAGGCATAATCTCCTCCAGCCATTTTCGGGTGGCAACTACATTCCGCTCCAACTCGTTTAGATGCCATTCCACATCGTCATACATCCCAAAATGAGTTGGAGCAATGCAGGTAAATTTTTCCCTTCGCAACCGCGCAATCGACTCCAGCCAACGCTCAAAATGCAGCTCAGGCGGCGGCATGGGCGCGCGCATGTAGGGATAACCCGGGATCCTCACCCCGCCCACATCCCCGCTGAAGCACACGTCTTCGAACAGATAGGAATAATGATGCTCGGCATGACCGGGCGTATTGATCGCTACAAAGCGCAGACTGCCAATGACGATCTCTTCCGCGTCCTGCGGAACTTTGAGCTGATTCTGTTCAACTGGCAGAAACTCACCCCAGAGTTGATCCATCTTATCGCCATAAATACGGGTGGCGCTGGCAATAAGTTTTTCAGGATTCAACAAATGCGGCGCACCATTCGGGTGGACATAAATTTCTGCGCCTTGCTGTGAAAGCCAACCCGCTGCCCCCGCATGGTCAAGGTGAATATGCGTGAGCAGGACATGGGTAATGTCTCGGGGAGTCAATTGCTCCTTTGCCAGAGCAGCTTCCAGCGCGGAAAGAGTCGAGCCTGGTCCGCTTTCAATCAAAACCGCTCCGTCATTATGTCGAATTAAATAAGACGCGATAGCCTGCGTCTTATTTTGAAAATTCAGATCTATGGTGAGAATTCTGGAGTTTGCCATGGGCGCATATCCTGTAATTTGAAAGTTGATGACATGCCTGAAAGGGCTTGCGAGAGGTCGTCATCGCAGCGAATGACCGTGACGGGCACACGCCGTCCGTGCAGGGAATCGACCAGCGTTTCCGTACCGCGAGGGCCACCAAAAGTTTCGGTATCCAGCAGCACAACCACGGGGCGCAGGTAACGCATTTGAAGATCATCCACTGCATGCAAAATATCAGGTCGGACAGTTGGCGTCACAAGAATCACACTCGAACCCTGCGGCAATTGCGAAGCCTGCGCGGTAACGAGGGCGGCAATCGAAAGCGCGCCATTGGCTTCCACGAAAGCCAGTGTTTCCAAAATTTTTGCTTCCTGTCTTTCGCTTCTTTCTGCCTGATGAACCGTGAACGTCTGCCCTGCGCTTACATATCCTACGGCGCGACGCTGGCCAATAAAATAATGCACCAGCGAAGCTGCGATGCTGACCGAATATTCAAGAGTGGATGGCGGCAATTTGAATTTTGGCCTCTTCACGAACATCATCGATTCCAGAGGCAATTCTTCCTGCTCGAACGGTTTTTCATAATGGATCACTTTTTGAGAATCAAGATACAACCAGATCTCGGCTTGTGGATCCTGTTCAAATTCCTTGACCATCAATTGTCCGCGGCGCGCGCTAGTTGGCCAGTGAATGCGTTTCATGGCATCGCCATGCACATACTCGCGCACACCTGCCGCATGCGGCGTAATGTCGTAGGATTTTTGGCGAATCACCTGTCCGCCGGGCAGCATGCCCGGAGGGAATGGGAACGATTGAATTTCATCTATGACTGGGAAAACCACAAGAGTCTCTTGTGGAGCAATCGTTTTGCCATAGCTGAACAAACCAAAAGGGTCGCCTGTTGAAATTCGGGTAGGACCAAGTTGAAATCCGCCGCGACGCGTCAGCCATGTTCGAGCAATGTAACTGCGTTTCTGCCGTCCAGGTATAAAAGTAAACAAACGTGATCCAGCGGCATTTGGCAAGGCTGATTTGTTGAGAACTTCGATCCATGCGGCTGGGATGATGCTTTTATTTGCCAGTTCGTAGTTTTCTTCAAACACATCTCCGACGTTGCCGCGCAGCATGCGCGAACCTCTCGTCAAACCCAGACCTGCCGCAGACCAACGCGCCCACAACCAGCTGACAACGATCAATAAGGCACTGATCAAAAAGAAGCGCGAATATATGACGGAGCCATTGAACACCACCCCCAACAGCCCGACGATAAAAAACAAGGCGAGCAGGATTCGCCCAGCTTTCACTTTGTCTTCTTCCGTACAATTTCTGAGGAGAAATCTCCACCCGGCACCGGTGTGGCAAGAATAATTTCCTGCATGATCTTGTCAGAACTTAAATCCCGCAGGCGCGCTGCAGGGCTGACAATAATACGGTGCGCCAAAACAGAAACCGCCAGTGCTTTGATATCGTCCGGTAAAACATGGTCGCGCCCCATCAGAGCAGCGCGCGCCTGTCCCGCCCGCGCAAGAGACAAACTTCCGCGCGGGCTTGCACCGAGATACACATCCGCGCTTTGGCGGGTGCGGGTGGTCAATTCCACGATGTATTTTTTGATCAAAGGAGAGACATAGATGTGTTTTACTTCATCAATAGCCTGTTGAATCTCCTTCAACTTAACCACTGAGTTCAACGAATCAAGAGGGTGCTGTAACTGCTGATCATCCATCACGCGGATCTCATCCGCAATGCTTGGATACCCCAGCCGCAAACGCAATAGAAAACGATCCAACTGCGCCTCAGGGAGCGGAAAAGTACCTTCATATTCAATCGGATTCTGGGTGGCAAGTACCATGAACGGCTTGGGAAGAATATGCGTTTCTCCATCTACCGTCACCTGACGCTCTTCCATGGCTTCCAACAAAGCCGCCTGTGTTTTCGGCGTGGCGCGGTTGATCTCGTCTGCCAGGATGATCTGTCCAATAATGGGGCCCGCTCGAAATTCAAATTTATTTTTCTGTTGATTGTAAATGGAGACGCCCGTCACATCACTTGGGAGCATATCCGGGGTAAATTGGATGCGATTGAAAACACAATCCAATGACCGCGCCAGACTCCGCGCAAGCATGGTCTTTCCAACACCGGGCACATCCTCAATCAAAATATGTCCCTGACACAGCAGTCCGATCACAATAAGCTCAATGGATTGCCGTTTCCCCACGATCACCTTCTCAAGATTGCCGATCACCTTCTCGCCAAACGCTTTAATGTCTGCCATCGATAAATATCCTTTCGGAAGAGATGCAGGGATTCTATCACGCGGCTTGCATTGTGGGCAAATCGTCGTGTATAATTTTGATACGCCTCAGTAGCTCAATGGATAGAGCGCCTGACTTCGGATCAGTAGGTTGTGGGTTCGACTCCTGCCTGGGGCGCCTTTTTGTTTAAGCTATCGATATTGCATTTAGCTGAAATTACAGAAGAATTGTATTGACACGCCCATACCGTCATGGTAAACTACTGCCCGCTCAGTTAGTTGGTCCCGTGGTGTAGCGGCCTAACATGCGGCCCTGTCAAGGCCGAGATCGCGGGTTCGAATCCCGTCGGGACCGCTCTTACTGCAACCTTCAAAAAAGGTTGTAAAATGAGGAAGAAACGCCAAGCTCGGTTGAGACACTAACGCGTTCTTTCGAAAAAAGATTGCTTCGACTCAAGATCGAAGCAATCTTTTTTATTCGATTGCACATAGTTCTGTCCAGTTGACATTTGTCTCCTGGACTTTCTTGTTTAATGTTAGTGTAGCAGTGAATTATTTTACTGACCTCACCGCGAACATAAAGTCCTTTCGTGTTTTAAAATCGTCGGACAAGACAATTATGAATATCGCCAACAACAACAACCATCTACCGACGACCTGAATTTGGAAATATTCCCATCTCACTAGAGCGGACTTCCTCCACCGAGAAAAACGCACCGGGACAGATTTCATGGATTATTCCAGTAACAGTACTCAGCTTTTTGCGCTGAACGATGGTATAGAGCAATTTCACCGCACCTTGTCCGCCTTCGCCATTGACGCAGGTAACACCAAATCCGGCAGTACGCAAGGCATTGGTAAGTTCATCTGCACCTTTCGCGAGGATGATACGCAAGACCAAAGTTCCCATTGCCATGCGCTCTTCGATCAACATTCCGACAAAGGTGCCGGTTGCAAAGCCAGCAGCATACCCAATATACGCTGTCAGACTGTGTGCATTCTTTACGATTTGCCCGACTATTACGATCCAAATAAATACTTCTACAAAACCCAATAGAGGAGCAATATCACGCCTTCCGCGAGAGGTAAAGATAATTCGAAGCGTTCCAAGTGTTACATCTGCTACGCGCGCAAAGAACACAATAAAAGGGAGAATGACCCAGGCGTACCAATCAAAGACTTCCATAAAATCTTGTTCCTTTTATAAACTGCGGCTCTGTCCCATTGTTGGGAAAAACCATTGATCTTGAAAAGACTCATGCAAAATTCGATAATAGTATAAAGCTTCTTTATTAGGCAGACGGAAGTTCCATTCATAGAGCAGTCTGGCACGCTCGGAGAGGAATTCCTGATCGTTAATTTCCTGCTCCACCTTTTCGGCAATGACATCCGATGAGCCAGCTCCTTTGGAAAATTTCTGCTTGGGGCGATTGGTGATTTCATCTGGCAAATCACCGCCAAAAGATTTTCGCAGGAGAAACTTGGCAGGCTTTTCTCGGTGAGTTTTCCATTGGGAAGGCAAGCCTAATCCCAGGGCGACCGATTTCGCATCCAAAAATGGGACGCGGGCTTCCAGTCCAAATGCCATCGCGATACGGTCTGCACGCTGCAGATTGGTATTGTGCAAAGCAGATGTTATTTCCACCATCTCTTTTTGCAGCATTTCAGAATCGTCGTAGGAACGCAGGTAATCATAACCAGCGTAGATTTCATCCGCGCCTTCGCCGGTGAGAATTACCTTAACATATTTCGAAGCCATCTCCGCCAGAAAATAATTAGGAATGGCGGAACGAACAAGCGCGGGATCGAAAGATTCTAGATGATAGATCACTTTTGGGAGGACATCCAGCATTTCCTGTTCTGTATAGATCCGCTCGTGATGGCGAGTACCCAATACATCTGCCATTTTACGCGCAGCTGACACATCCTCACTCCCATCCATGCCAACGGCAAACGAATGCAAGTGATCAGTGCCAGCATTCGCAAGCATGGCAACAATACTGCTATCCAAACCACCGCTCAAACTGATGCCAACAGGCACATCGGCAAGCAATCGTTTTTGGACTGCATCTTTCAGGGCAGACCGAATCGCTTGAATCGCTTGCGCTTCATCATCGACTTCCATTATTTCAGGGTCAACTTCATAGAAAGCCTGCCACCCAGTTTTGGAGTGATACCAATGCCCGGCTGGAAATTCACGGACTTCATCGGTCACAAGTGCCAGAGCTTTGATTTCAGACGCAAAATAAAACTTTCCATCCCGCGCGCCACAATAAAGCGGCTTAATTCCCAGCGGGTCACGCGCCATAAATAACTCATCACCATGTATGAGAGCAAAGGCAAACATGCCATCAAGTAAACTCACGGCAGATGGGCCGAACTTACGATAGAGTTGAACAATAACTTCAGTATCGCTATGCGTTTTCAGGGATATGTCCTGCAAATATTCACGCGCCAACTCGCGATAGTTGTAAATTTCGCCATTGAAAACGATCCAAGTATTGTCAAACCCCATCGGCTGATGACCGCCCTCCACATCAATGATAGCTAAACGGGTATGCCCCAACGTGCCCGCGGGCAGACTTTTTACTCCCTGACCATCCGGACCGCGATGACTGATCTTGTCCAACATTCGTTCAACGTCCTGCGGGGCCTGTCCATGAAACACTCCAGCAATTCCACACATATATTTTTCCTTTCGTATTAATCCGACGGGGTGGCAGTAACCACCAGTAAATAAATTTCCGGCACCCAACCGACTCTACCCTCTACGTCCACTACTTCAACCCATATCAATCCCCCCATCTCTACTCTGTCATACAACAATGTCAATACCTGCCCCGGATGGATTTGTCCTATGACCGGTCCACTTGGAGACTGATATAACTGCAAACGCGGCAACCCAGTTGCAATACTTTGTACCAGCCCCGGCATGTTCGTAGCTGTTGGAGTAAAAGTAAGTGTGACGGTAGGCGGCAACGGGGTGGCGGTCAATGTCGCTGTTGGACTAGGACCGGGTGTATTGGTCGAAGTTGGTGTCGGCGGGACAAGTGGATCCAATCGTTCAGTAAAAATCTGATTCACCTTGAGTGAAATCGGAAGTTGAAGTCCGTCCACAATGGCTTTTTGTAAGGCGATCACCTGTTCGTAACGCAAAGCCTTACTTGTACTTACCGTGATGATCATATCGAGATTGCTGCCGGTACGAGATAGATCCATCTCAACCAATTCTGCATCAACACGAGCTACTTCCTTATTAACCACCTCGTTGATGAGCCGATTCTCATTGGCTTGTTGAAAAAACTGAACACTATAATAAGTTAAAGGAACAAGCAATGTGAGTGTAATTAACGCTGAAATAACCAGGGTGCGAGGAAGCTGTCGATTGACAAGATGCGTATCCGGCGAAAACCCGCGCAGGAAGAAAACCAACGCCGCGGCAAAGGCAATCGTAATGGCGTTGGTGATAAACAGCAGAAGCGCTCCGCCTGCAACATCCCAATTTAGGAGAGCAATACCAACCCCCACTGTGCAAAGCGGCGGCATAAGCGCCGTAGCGATCGCAACACCTGGCAATGCCGCAGAGATATTTGGACGCGTAAGCGCGTATGCCGCGGCTAATCCGCCGGCAAGCGCAATGACCAGATCGATCGGGGATGGATGGGTGCGAGCCAAAACTTCACCGGGAAGTTCCTGTAAAACCACGAAGGGCAATTTAGCATTAACCAAGGTCATAAAGCTGGACAGCAAAATCGCCAGAACTGCACCTTGAAATAATGCTATGGTTGAATTTCGGGCTAAAAATGAATCACCGGTAATAGACGACAAGCCAATGCCAATAATGGGAGACATGAGTGGTGCAACCAGCATGGCACCGATGATAACGGCTGGCGAATCAGTGATCAGCCCCAGTGTAGCAATGCTGCATGACAACACCACCAATAGAAAAAAATCAAAACTGGAGGCGGCAGATTGACGAACATCCTGTGTGACATCTATCTTTTCACTGGCGTTCAGCGGGTGCATTAATCGTTTTAGGAAGTTAAATATTTGCATCTGTTTACCCGAAACTCAAATTACAGGACATCCCAATCCACACAATAAGGTTTTGCGTTGTCAGGAATATGTTGGTACACATCTTCCACCGGAAACCTCTCAGCCTGACAAATGACGACCGCCAGCGAGATTCCGTGTGCAACGATCAACACAGATTCGTCGCGATGTTTATCTGCAATCTCGTTTACAGCCTTAATCACGCGTTCAGCCACTTCATATGGAGACTCACCATCTGGCGCGTGTGCACGGAACGGACGCCGCGCTCGATCTGCCAGTTCCTGCGGATACTGCGCTTCAATATCTTCCGAGGGCATACCCTCCCAAACTCCAAGATTGATTTCGCGCAGACGCGGCTCCAAAAGTACAGGCAAACCCAATCGGACAGCGAACATTTCTGCAGTTTGTTTTGCGCGAAGCAGATCACTGCTGTAGATGGCAGAGATTTCAATTCCTTCCATCTGTTCTGAGGCGTCTAGCGCCTGTTTGCGTCCCGTTTCATTCAAGCCGGGTGCATCAGACGCCTGTCCCTGCCACCGGCCTGTAAGATTCCAATCTGTTTGACCATGACGAACGAGCCAGAGTTTAGTCATTATTTCTCCCTGTGTTTTTGATATCTTCCTCTAGAGGCAGACTGGGCATCAATTTCACCAGCGGCACCGAGTGCGCGAGCCAAAAACAATCATATTGAACAGGTTGAAGCTTTTCACCCGTCATGAGGCGCGAGAGTTCACGAAATGCAAATGGATGACGGCAGGCATAGAGATAAAAAGTGGAAACAGCCTCGGCCATTTGCACAACTGAAGCTTCAGCTTTAAATGTCTGTGTACCAACTGTGACTTGAACTTTAGAATCTGATTGGATGTTCTTAAACCAATCCGCCTTACCGCGCCAGCCAGCCGCAACAAAGTATGCGCCTGTCTGTAAATCGTGATGCACAACTTCAAGAACCACCTGCCGAGGCAAGCCGCTTTTACGTCCAAGATGGGTAAGCATGAGAAACCTGCCTCCCAAAAGCCAACCCATGTGGCCACGATAAAACAGAATCGGCATTCGCAGGAGCAAGCGCAACAGCCCGTGCGGTTGTTTATTGGTCAACATATCCTATTCAATCACTCCCTCCTGAACAAAGCGTGTCAGTTCGCTTACGCTCCATTGTTCAAGTCCAAGGCGTTCCACTGTACGACCACGCCGCCAATAGTCGGTGCGATGAATAATGCTTCCAAGGCGGATAATGCTATCCATGCCGCGCACAGAGACTCCATAACGTATACCAAGTGAAGCCATGGGCACCATACTCATCGGCACATCCTCAAAAAGGTAACGATGGTTCAGCGTAGGTGGAGCCTTGATTCCATAATAACCAGGCTGGTTTTGTACAGCCTCATGCAGGTCAACACCCTCCGTATCATACGCCAACTTGAGCCATTCGAGCGAAGTGCGGGCGCGAATTCCCAACGAGGAAGCCACTGTCACACGCTCACGGTCAAGGACTTCCAGAACACGCGCCACAGACGGCGTTACCCCATCAATGTAGAATTGGTAATCACCGTGTGTATGTTCGATCCACCCCGCATTAAGCAGGGTCAGCGCAGGATGGAAGATCGCGCCCATATTATTCAACCCAGTGTGAAGAACATCCACTCCATCAATGAATTGCGGGTACGCATGTTGGATGGACTCCAACACCAACTCATTACGGCTGGATGGCAGCGCAGCCAGAGGAACAGCCTCTTTAATTCGAAAAATACGAGCCTGAGCCGGGCCATCGGTACGGCTGGCATAGATAAATGTTTCAGCTTCAGCCACAGTCACATCTGCCACACAACCAAGATCACGAACAACCTTTGTGAATTCCAGAGCGCCAAGTGTTCGACCTGGGTGCAGGATGACGATTTGCCCATCCTTGAGAAAAGGCGCAGCGATTTTCGCAATATCTGCATGAGCCGAGGAAGGCAGCACCACCATGATAACTTGAGCATGCGCGATCGCCTCCGCTATGTCAGATGTAACCAAACTCACTTTACCAAAGCCGTGCGGGCCACCCTCCAAACTTTCCAACTCGATGCCGCCCCGTTTTTTGATAATCGAAATATGGTCAAATGTGCGATTCCAAAGGGCTACGTCCGCACCCATTAAAGCTAAATGAGCTGCCATTGCCTTGCCGCCATGCCCTGCCCCCAAAACTGTATATTTTTCTGCCATGATATTTTCCTTTCAAATCAACCAATTTTTTAGTGCCATCCGGCCGCTGCAGATTTTCTGCTTGGCAAAAATCCATAGAGGAAATTAGTGGCTTTGTTCTGCGTACTACGCCAAACGCATTAATTTTGATAATCGCTCCTTCTCAAGCAGAACACGTCCCGATTCATCTACCGCCTCACAAGCCCCTTCCACAATTCGAGTACGGATCATTCCCCGCCCGAAGTTGTTGTTCAATAACTGGGGAGCATCCAACACCCCGGCAGTGACCGCTTTTGCCAATGTTTGCGGATCTGCCAATGGGTCTTGTACGTTTCCATCCGCAAGGCTTTGAATCGCTTCCAAGGTTACGCGTGCTTCGGCAATCAAATGTCGTTTGCGATCCTGTACTTCAGGCGAACGGGTCATATTTGGCGCGCCAAGGGCATTATTGATAGCACGCCGCACGATCTTGCTGGCTTCGATGACATCATCAGCAGTTGCAGCATGATCTGCTTCTGTATGCCCAACGATATGATAAATATCCGGTTTGAGCGCCATTTGCAGGTAGGTACTGGCGGCGAGATGTCCGCGTGCCGCATCAAGGTCAAGAGGGTGCGAAAGCAGCCCAATTCGAGTTTGCTTCCAGATACGAAAGCCTTTTTTTGCCAGCGGTTTGATGATCTCAAGCACTGCCAGCATTTTTGCCAGATCCATCGCGTCACTCGTACCGGGCGGGCTGTTGAACATCATCTGGGCGATGTAATCTTTAACGCCATATTTTTTGGCGTTATAGGCAGAGAGATATGCTGCCACCACGAAGATCATATCGGGCGCATCTCGCATACCCCAGTGATGAGGCTCATTAAGTTCAACAGGAATGTTCCGCTCGCCGTACCATGTCATCACTTTTTGATGTTCGGAAATGGAACCTTCCAAGTTCCAGGGACCTCGTCCGTCCATCTGGTTGAACCAGAAGAGAGGGATCGCGCACCAGGCGTTGTGAATGGTTTCAGTCAGTACTTCGGCGTAGCGGATGAAATCGTCCGTTCCGGAGTAGGCGCGTAACATGGGAAAGTTACCACGACGACTGGCTTCATATAAGGCACGGTAATCGTCTAAAGTACGGACTGGGACTCCGCCCGCTCCTTTACGGCGCGGGTCCTGTCGCTCGGGGTGGAAGAAGTTTTCCTGCGCATCCTGGTCTGTGCCGAGCGATATCAGATCCAGCGCCTGGGCTTCAGCGATCTTTTGGATGCCTTCAATTGATGCTTCCATTGTTGGCAAGCCGAAGTGATGGCGAAGAATCGGATACGGCGCGCGCCATGTTATTCGTTCTGTAACAAGCTGCGGGAAGTCTGAGGCGGTTAAATTTTGAGCGGGTTGACCTTTCAGATAGGCGAGCACCTGTTCGGGCGATTCGCTTCCGTCAAATATTTTTTCGAAGAAACCGATCTTCGATGCGCGTTCCGCGACGGGCGGCGTGCCGCCAAAGACGAATTTGACTCCGTTTTCATGAAGCTCGGAGGCATCTTCTGCAAATTGACCCAGCAGCCGCTCACCGGTTTCAGGTGTCAGGCGATACGAGATGCCGACGAGGTCTGCTTTTTCGGTGCGAGCAGCTTCGAGAACTTTTTCAATGGATACTGCCGGACCTAGAAATATCGTCCGCCAGCCTGCGGTTTCAGCCAGGCGCAAGAAATTGGATATCCCTGCAACATGGACACATTCACCCAATGCAGCGGCAATCACAGTTTTCATGTTTTTCTCCTTCTTTATTAACTATTCAGCATTTCAAACACGAGACCCAAAATCACTTGGTAGATATCTTTTGAGCCTTGCAACCATTGCGCAGGATCGTCAATCCATGCGTCGCTTCTGGTGCGACTACCACAGTGATCTTCATGTGAGACTCAAGATGTGTAGATGCTGTTGGAACAAATGCACGTCCTCCCTCGGTGCAGCGAACCAGAACACACCCTGGAGGCAACCCCAGCATACGTACTTCCTGGCCTGCGAAAGGCGCACCCTGTTCAATAACGAGGTCAATAACCATTGGTTCTTTTATCTTAATGTGGGCGCCATCACGGAACAAGTCGCGCTCCAGCAGTGCTTCGTAAACTGGCAGGTCCTTCAGCAATTCGGCAACTGCATATGCAAAAAAACAGGCAACCAGCAACGGGAGCATCTGATGATAGTTTCCTGTCATTTCAACGATAAGAACAATCCCCGTAAGCGGAGCGCGCACAATCGCGGTAAAGTATGCGGCCATTCCAACAACTGCAAAAACGGCTGGTTGGGGCACGATGCCAGGTACGATTCGATTCGCAATTTGACCAAGCGCAAGCCCCAGCAGCGCACCGAGCGCCAACAAGGGAGCGAAAATGCCGCCAGCGGCTCCGGTTCCATAGCTTGATATGGTCATCAGGAATCGAATTATAAAAAAGATTGGAATCGCCCACAGGATAAGTTTCCCCGCGAGTGCGGTTTCTGCAAGCGAATGACCACCTCCAACAATCATGGGTGAAAACCAGCCTGCAATGCCTACCAATGCGCCGATACCCGCAACAGCAGCCAGACTCCACTTTTCTTTCAAACGAGCGAACAAATTCATTGTGCCAAGCAAACTTCGATTAAAAGCAACACCCAGCAAGCCGGCAAAAATACCAAGCAAAGCAAAAATAGGCAGGGATGCAGTCGGAGGTGTTGGGTAATCAGGGATGGTGAAAACCGGGAAAGCTCCGGAGAGAAGCCGCGAGACGATATCCGCAATCGCCGCAGCCAGGAATGCCGCTCCAAATACGAATGGATGAAAGTCACGCTGGATTTCTTCAAGAACAAAAATGACCCCGGACAAAGGGGCATTAAATGCCGCCGCAAGTCCAGCGCCGGCCCCTGCCGCAATCAATGTCCGACGTTCGCGAGGCGGTACTTGAAGCCACTTGGAAATTGCATCACCAACGGCTCCGCCCATTTGAACTGTTGGTCCCTCACGCCCCAGGGCCAATCCGCCACCGATTGCCAATGCGCCAGCAACAAATTTGACGGGTAAGACTCGTTTCCAATTCAAGGTTCGCAAACGATGCAGAACTGCTTCGAGGTGAGGAATACCGCTTCCACTGGTTTCGGGCGCAAAACGCCGCATCAACATGACCGATAATAATGCTCCTGCCATGCCAAAGAACATGGGAAAAGCCCATCCCCAGAATGGAAATTGATGTGACCATTCAATTAATCCGTTTCGAAAAGCGTCTGCACCGGCAAGCACAATCCGAAAAAATGTAGCCACCAGACCTGCGCACAACCCTACGAGGGCTGCACGTTGGAACATCCGTCGTCGCTGTTCTCTGATATTGAGGTCTTCCTGAATTTCAGAAATCACTGCTTTTTGGGAAGCTGTGATGTCCTGAGTTTTTTTATTGTTTTGATTGTTTTGCATAAGAATATTTCCTTCCGCAAAATTAGTAAGGGGCGGGGTATCCATTTCACCCGCCTGTTGATTCGCGGATAAGCAGTTTAGGTTGAAATTTGACTTGTCGTTCTGCGAGCAGTTCGCCATTGATCAGCGCCAACAACATCGTCATCAGCTTTCGAGCAATGGTATATACCGGTTGATCAAGAGTAGTCAGCGGCGGCTGGGTATGAGCGGAATCTGAAATTCCATCAAAGCCAGCAATTGAGATATCGCGCCCTACTTTGAATCCGTATTGATGAGACGCATGCATTGCACCAATTGCGGTCAAGTCATTGACACATACAATTGCAGTTGGCGGGTTGGCAAGATTCAGCAGATGCTCCGCCGCCCGATAACCGCCTTCCGGGGTCAGATCAGCTCGAGTAACAAGAACAGGCGCAGGGGTGATATGCGCCGCTTTGAGTCCAGCCTGGTAGCCAGCATGGCGGTCATTCTCGATCTTGAGTTTTGGATCTCCGCCAATATAGGCAATTCGACTATGCCCCTGATTAACAAGATAAGCCATGAGTTCAAGAAAGCCGTTATACGAATCGACTTCCACACCCACAAAATCCAGTTGCATCAGGGACCGTTCCAGAGACACATGCGGGATGCCCTGCTCTGCCAGATAGCTCAATCGCCAATCGTCAAGTTGAACACGGTTGACCACGAGCCCATCGACCTTGCCGCCCTGCGCCCAACGCTCATATTGAGCCTTCTCGCTTGGACTGGCTGGCGGGGCAGTTGTGACCAACAAGTCATAATTATTTGCAGCTGCTTCATCCCCCAAGCCGGCAATGAATTCAGAGAAAAATGAATCAGCAAAACCAGCACTATTGGACGGGATGATATATCCGATGGTGTCTATCTTCTGGCGACGCAGTTGGCGTGCGGCACGATTAGGCGCATACCCCATTTCACGGGCGGTTTCGACAACGAGTTTACGGGTGCGTTCTGCCACATCGTCATACCCGTCAAGGGCGCGTGAAACCGTAGTTATGGAGAGATTTAATTTTTTGGCGACGTCACGAATAGTTGGGCGC
>JACZJB010000039.1 GCA_014860805.1 Anaerolineales bacterium | reverse complement strand
GTGATATTCTTCCCCCGCCCCAGACTGAATATCCCCGCATCCCCGAAGGTTCCTAGTTTTTTCCCTTTGAATTCGGCCCCCATCGCCTGCGCCGCGTCTTCGACGATGAATATTTTCCTGTTTCCGCAAAGCTCCCGGACTTTCTGGAGGTCGGCGGGTATCCCGAACAGATGGGTCGGGACGATGCACAGGACATCGTCATCGATCAGGCGTTCCAGGCTGGAATAGTCGAAGTCGAAGGTTCCCGGTTGGAGGTCGCACAAAACGATTTCCAGCTCTGCCAGGCGGATCGCGGACGGCACGGAAAAGCAGGTATAGGCAGGAATGATCACCTTCGTTTTTCCGCTCAACGTTTTCAGGGCGGACAGGATCAGGAACAGCGCGGCCTTCCCGGAGGACGTCAGGAACGCGTGTCCGGTTCGGAAATACTCCTTCAACTCCTCTTCGAGATTCGCCTCCGTTTCCCGATTCACGATCCCCTGAAAACCGTGAATCAGTTCCGTCCATGAAATCGGCGCTGCCGCTGGAGGGATGGCGCGCCCGATCTTCATGGGATGTTCTTGACGATCCGCGGGCCAAGCGTCCGGGTAACCGCCAGAGGCAACCTCTTCCACAGATCTATCGCGAACTGATATTTCGGGTTCCCGGGCGTCAGGTCCGGCATCTTTCCGTCCGCCCGGACCCAGTAACTCCAGACCATCGGAGACGGCATCGCTCCCCACTGCTCCTTGAATCGGTAGGTGCTCTCCCCGGCCGTCGATCTTCCGAAATCGAATACCGTAAATCCCTTCTCGCAAGCCGTTTTCAGACAAGACCAGTAAAGCAGCATATTCGGGCTGAGCCGGTTGTAGGTCCGGATCGAGGATGCCCACGGAATTTCAAGCCGGTTCCTGAACCCCGCCAGGAAACCGGAGGCCACGGGGGCGTTCCCCGCGTAGACGGAACAGATCCACGTGTTCTCCGGAAAGCTCCGCAGGATACCGGCGAAAAAACCTTTGGGATATACCGGCGTTCCGAGATGCCGCATATTATGGGAAAAAACCGTGTAAAAACTTTCCAGTTCGTCCCGGCGGCCGATCTTCACGGTCATTCCGGATTTTTGCGGCACCTTGATCTGGGTTCTCAGCTTCGAGGGGAACGATTTCCACAGTTCATCGGGTGAAGCCGGAAGCCCCAGACGCATCGAAACCTTGTGCGTTTTCTCCGGAAAACCGTTGTTTAACGAATTTTCCTGACGGAATTCGATGTGTTGCGCCTTCAGGTCCCTGGCCAGCCGGACGGCTTCCTCGATCAGCCGTTCCTGGGTCGGTTCATCGTCCGCACAGACTCCTCCATAGTTGAAATACGGCATGGAAACCAGGAAGTTCCCGAAAATCCAACTCTTGATGTGTACCAGCGGCAGCATCCCGCGGATATCGCCACGCGCATTCTCGGAAAGCAGAACATAATATTTATGACCGAAACATTCTTCCGCGATTCTTCCCCATCGCGAATCGTGGTACAGATTCGCTTTTTCTTGATTCCATACATACGCGTCGACTTTTCCACTATCTTGCATGCTTGCCAATCGTAAGGACAATCAATATTCCTTTGACAGAATGCCTTATCTACCGATTCTTTGCATAATGATATAAAAAAGATATCTTATCGGAAACCGATAATTTCTTGGCCGGAATCTGGTCCGAATCTTCCAGTATAGTCTTCAAATATCCTCCCACTCTTCCCTTTGTGTAATTTTGCTCTATATATACAATGGAATTTCCTTGAATGAATCTGTAAAGTGGTTCATTCTTCATCAGATTTACAACGGCATCGGAAAAACCCTCCGGAGAGTCGGCTATCATGCAATTTTCCCCGTGGATTAGCTTCATCCCCTCCGCCCCGATCGAGGTGGTAACGACGGGTAGGCCGTGCGCCATGGCTTCTCCGATTTTCCCTTTCATCCCCGCCCCATACCTTAAAGGAGCAACGGAGATGTAGCTGTTCTGCAAATAAGGAGTGGTGGATTCCACGTATCCGGTCACGGTGACCCAATCGTTGTTCAATTTCTTAACCGCTTCCGGCGGATTGCTTCCCACGATCGTAAACCGGGTTTCCGGAAACGCGCTCCGGATAAGGGGCAATATTTCATGGCAAAAATAAACCACGGCGTCGACGTTCGGGTCGTGGGTGAATCCTCCGACAAAGATCAATTCATTTCTGTTTCGACTTCGAGGTGGGGGAACCAGATTATGGACATTCGGAAGAATCTTGACCCGCATTTTCCGGTTTTCCATCTGTAATATCTTTGCGTCCTCATCCGTGACCGTCAACACGATGTCCGCCTGGCCATAGATCGCCAACTCCCTCTTCTTCGTTTCCTCCGCAATCCTCCGATCGTTTTGATTGCCATTCAGTTCGCATTTCCGATAAAGGCGCAAATAGTGCACATCGACGGTATCGACGATCACCGGACAGGAAGGTTGAAGCAGTTTTATTCTTGGCAAATAGTACTCTGCAATATAGTAAAATTCCAATATTGCTGCCTTAAACTGATCTTTATTCAATATTTCCTTTAAACTATAATCGCTCACATGAACTATAATCCCCTTATCTCGCAGGGAAGATACGTACCTTTCATTCTCAGTTCGATTACTGCTCCCATGCTTTTTAGCCAGATAAGTTATTTCATATTTTTTTGCAAGGATATCCAAAAGGCTGAAAAACCGGAAATCTCCGGATTGCTTATCGTATAGCGGAACCGTCGGAGCCACGACCAGCAATTTTTCGATTGATGACGTTGTCAATTGCTTTCGGTTTTCGTTTTATAATGTTTCAATCTGCCCTTTATGATTCCCAAGTTAAAATATAAATTCAATTGATTCTGCATGTCTTCCGTGGATCTTGAAAAAGGCTCCAGCATGCAGAGCACCATGGATTGGAAGGTTTTTCTGACGACGATCAACGGTACCCCGAAAATGTTCCTTTTATTGTACTCTCCCATCTGCAAAGCGCTTAATTCCCCTTTGTCGGATATCCATTTCCGGAAATACGCTTTATCGATCCGGTACGCCGGGATGCAGTGATGCACCAGGATATCGGGGCAGTAGAAGATGTTCTCTCCCGATTCCAGCAATCGCTCGAGGTACTGCTGCTCCTCTCCCCCATATAATTTCCCGCCGGTGTGCCCCAACGTGGTGTTGAACAAACCGTACTTTTGAAACATGGATGCCCTGACCGCCAGGTTCGCCCCCCACACACGGGGTTCGGTCATTCGAACGGTTTCCTCCCCGTAGTCACACAGTGCAAGATATTCCAGCAATTTACCCTTGAGCCAAACCGGAGGCGGTTTCTCCCATTCCGGCAATATCTTCCCGCCGATGCATGCGGCATCATATTTCTCAAACGCTTTGGAAATGTTTCGAATCCAGTCTCTATCGACGATCACATCGTCGTCCGTGAAAACGATGATTTCCCCGGATGCACTTTGAATCCCTGTATTCCTTGCGAAGGACAACCCTTGCCTGCTTTCGTGAAAGTATTTAAAACTTATTGTGGTTCGGGTACAGAATGTTTCGGCAACATCCCGGGTGTCATCCTTGGAATTATTATCTATCACAATAAGTTCCCATTTCATATCTTCAGGAACACTCATTTGATCGATATGTTCCAAAGTTCTCCTTAAACTGGCGGAGCGATTATAAGTGCTGATTATTACGCTTATATTCATTCTGCCATTATCCTGCTTCATCCCTGTATCCCTTGACTCATCATTGCGGCAAATCTGCTTTTTACTTCCCAATATGCCTGCCGGCAGACCCACTGCTTCCTGGTGATAAGAAATTTGATTCTCCGGGAGATATCCTTGCTGTGGATAGACCCCTGAATATCTTTCATGATCTTTTCAGTATTCGCAACGACATTGCCCCAATTATATTTTTCCAATACCGCCTTTCTTCCTCTTTCTCCCATCTCTTTCCCAATTTTTTGATTTAATTTCAAGTATATTATTTTAGAGATTATATCCTCTATAGAATCATCCACCAGAAGTCCATTGTCATTTTCCTTCAAGACATGCTTTATCTGCCCAATATCGCTTCCGATCACCGGAATCGCACAGGACATATAATCGTACAATTTCAGAGGAGAAAAATAAAACTCCTTATAATAATCCATCCTGCCATATACACAAAGACCTGCATCTGCAGAAGCGATATATTTTGGTATTATGTTGTATGGCAATTTCCCAACATAAGTAATATTGTCTGTTGAATTTCCTTCAGAGGTTACGATAAGCTGAATGTCTCGATCCATGGTCCATAATCTTCTTGCCACCTCTTGGACGATATGTAAGCCTTGCCAAGGATATTCCGGAGATCCTGTCCATATCATCTTGAATTTCTTCGGCTCGAACAAACGCGGATCCCTTCCTTTCGGTGAAAACAATTCGGGATCCGATCCGTTCGGCACCACGAAAACATCTTCGATTCCAAGATCGTCTCGGGCATATGCCGCCATTTCATCCGAAACGCAAATGGCGGCGTCTACGAGTTTTGCGAGCATTCGTCGTTTCTGGTGATACAGACCGATGATTTGTTCCGGAATATTTCTTGTACGCAACTCTTGCACCGGTGCGTTTATCTCCCACAGGCAGACCGCATCCGGATTGAACCTCCTGTACAAGGTCCAGCGATCCCGGTCCGGTGCGCCATCGATCCTGATGTAAAAAACCTCGATATCCTTTGATATCCTGCGGATGGTCTCATGGCGAAATTTCCTGAAATCGTTCGATTCATCGGCGATGTTCGTATACAACCGGTGGCCATTTTTCAACAAGCCGCGGGATACCTGGCCGGCGTGTACGCTGCCACCGCCTTTTATGGATCGGGTATCGATGCCGGCCAGGAATGCAATATCCATAAAGGGTTCAAATTGCTGGAGCGGTACTCCCTTTTGAATTGACAAGATGTCGAAATACGTCTACGAGTCGATCGTTCAACATACTGATGTTGAAGTTTTTTATTACTTCTTTATGACCTGCCATCCCCAGCACGGGCCATTGATCCCGGTTAAGGATGCAATGATTCATTATTTCCGCAAGGACCGGGACATTTCTTTCGGGGGCGAGAAATCCGGATACGTGATCCCGAACCAATTCCGGGATGCCGCTATGGCGGGTGCTGACTACCGGAAGCCCCATGGCCATCGCTTCCATCAGCACCACGGGAATCCCCTCTTGATCCCCATCTTCGCTGGTCACGCTGGGAGCCAACAGAATATCCGCATCTTCCATGCACGAGAGGATTTCTTCCTGGCTTTTCCAACCCAACAACCGGATCCTTTCCCCGAGGTCCAATCGAGATACCGTCTTTTCGATCGCATCTCTCAGTTCGCCATCCCCAATGATTATATATTCGACATTGTTGTGCTTTTTCATTACAATGCCCATCGCTTCGATCCCGTATTGAATCCCTTTTTTTTCCACGAACCGTCCAATGGAGACCACTTTGATCGTGTCCCTGTCTTTCCGCCTTTGCCTTGAGAAATCGTATTTTTTCGGGTCGATCCCCATATGGTGAACGGCGATTTTATCTTCCCTGCACCCCATGGAGATCAATTCGTTCTTCCATGTTTCGCTGATCGGCAGGAACAGGTCCCCCTTTTGAAACAGGTCGTTGTATATTTCTTTCCCATGTTTCCGGGGTAACCTGGAAATATCATAACCGTGGAATACCGTGACGATTTTCCCTGTAAATACACCAAGTTCCTTCAATAAAACGGCAAGGTTTCCGTTGGGACCAAAATGGCAATGAACCACATCGTAATCGCCATTTCCCAAAAAAGGGACCATTTTCAAAAGCATTTTCAGATTAGCCGCTTGCTTTTTATATTTGAATATATTCATGGAATTGATAAATGCAGCCGGGTTCTTCGTGAAATGACTTTTCACCGCATGGATCGACTTCCGCAACCGCTTCACACGGTTCCCTGGTATATTGTCTTTTTCGTTTCCGTAATATATCGTCCTGCCGATCAGGTCGTATCGCACGACGTCTTCATGGATCTTGCTTTCGTTGCTTGGCTCGGAGGCATAGATGTTCACGGTGTGACCACGATCGATCAACCCCGTGATCTGATTCAGGATAAATGTCTCGGAAATACAAGGAAACTGATTCACAAGAAAGGCTATTTTCATCTTACGATGTCTGAAAGAGATGTCTTCTCGAAGGAAGAAAGCCATATTCGAATTTTCTGTAGACCACGAAGAAGGCGGCGATGCGTCCGGCGAGCGATTTTACCGCTTTCGCACGGTTGTAATTCAAATTCGCCAAAAACGGAAGCCCGCTGGACCGTAACAGTTCCTCCTTCTCCGGTGGTACAAGTTCACACAATATATCCAGCAACTCCAGGGAATCCTCACACCAATAACCGACCTTGGTATTGAAAGTCATTTCTTCGGAATGTTTCCGGAAGCTGGCCTTCACGCCTACAATATCCACCCAGCCGTATCGTGCCGCCAGTTTGAACTCGGCGCCAACATCTTGGAAAAGGCAATGCTTCGAACGATATCCACCTATTTCCAGGAGTCTTTTCCGGTTCAATAAGGAACTGCACATGTAGGGTGATGTTTTCCCGGCAAACCACGCCATGAACAGATCTTCCGCTGAGGACCCGTTTACCCGATTGGGATACTCCGCAACGGTTTTTCCCTCCTTGTCGATGATCCGTGTGCCGGTTCGAATGATTCCCACCTCCGATCCCTGGTTTACCGCTTTCAAGCAGGCTTCCGCAAAATCCGGATCGATCAGGTCGTCATCCGGCAGCAGGCAGAAATATTCGCCCTTCGCCTGGTTCACGCAAAAATTGAAATTGTTGTTCATTCCGATGTTTTCGGATTGCCGAAAGTATTTTATCCTGCTGTCCTTAAAGGATGACACCACCTCTTCGGTATTGTCGGTCGAATGATTGTCGGACACGATGATTTCGATATTCCGATACGTTTGCTTCAGCGAAGCCTGAACGGCCTGCTTCAAAAACCCATTGGCACGGTTATAAGTTGGAATACCAATGGATACTAACGGGAGGGAAATGGTCATGGTCTATTCCGCTTATACTCCATCCCAATAAGAAACACTGATCCTTATAAGAACAATCGCTGTATGTTTTTCAAGGATTTCTTTATTGGTGACGGGATAATACCCATATATTTCCTTATTCCTGCACTCTTCTTCCTTCGAGAAATTGCGTAGTCTTTATGCGGATTGACAGGAACATTCAGAAGTTCAGGCCAAAGGTTGTATATGATCGCTTTATAAAGCAGGTAATCCGGTGCTTTTCTATATTTCTTGTCTACGGACAACATCGTTTCCAGCAGTTCCCTGCAATTATACGGAGTGATCAAATCTTTCCAGGCAATATCGAATTCCAACTGACACATCGCAAGCCAATTCCCATGCCCCTGTTCCCACTCATGAAGATCAAGGACATCGTAGTTATATATATTTTCTGCTCCACGTAGCCATTTATCGAAGGAATCCAGGACATACCGGCTTTTCCCCATGCGTTCCAGGGAAGCGAGATCCTCTGCGTAGATCCTCTCGCCCAAAGGTTTCTTCAAATCCGACCGGTGCGAGCAGCGTCCGATTTCTGCGGCGCTCCCTGTTAACACCACAAAACGTTTCCCGTATTTTTTCGCATAGTAGTCATTAATGGCATAGGTATCGGAAGCATAAACGGAATGAGGTACCGCGGTGTTTCCCTGGAAGATCTTGAAATGCTCTTTATCGATGACCAGGGAACTTTCCACCAGGTCGTGCCGCAGGTCGTTTTGCGCCAGCATCACGGAAGGAATCATGACATCCGCATGATCGTTGCGCATGCCGATTTGCCTGACGGTCATGTAAGAGAAGATATTCTTTATTCCTTTCGAAGCAGCCAGAACGACGCGGCAGTCCAGCCCGGCGGTCACCCCCAGCGCCAGCTCGAAACGATTGGAAGCGCTTCTTATCACCCCTTGGAACAACGCAGAGCATTTTTGAATCGCGGTGTCCAACGACATTTCCTGGAAGAAACAGTTTGGCCAGAATCGCTCACACATCCCGGTGGATAAATGCAGGAAATGGTTTGGCAATAGGTGGATGATTTCTTTGAATGGGGTGCTTGTTCCGGGCCAATGATACTCGGGATTGTTTTGGAACTCGTACGAATTTATATAATCTATTCCTTCCACGCTCATATCCAAACTCAATATATCCGCTATCATGCCGGGTTGGGAGGCACACCATAACTCTCCAGTCAATCCGACGTCGGAATAGAATACCTGACGCAAGCCCGCCGGGTCATTGAACAACCGGATTTCGTTTCCGTTCTTCGCTACGACTATCCACCTGCCTCCAAGCCGGTGAGTATATTTAAATAAACTATCGAAACTCTCGAAATTCTGCATCATTTCTGAAAGAATGTCGGAATCATTCGCCGCAGGATCATACGGATCCAACATACACCCGATCAACGTCAACGATTTATTGCGATATATATTTCTATGCACATTCAATTCGGGGTGGGAGCTTAATACAATGGAGCCGGTAAGATGGGTGCAATTCCATGAAACCAGTTTCTCGATAAAATGCGGCCCAAGGACGAATTGATTCCTGTATCGCAATTTATCGAAAACCGACACCGACGCTTCCATTTCCAATATCACGGTACTTTTCCTCCGGAACTTCTGGTATTACTCATAATATTATTATCATCTAATGAAGGAATGGAAACAGCAAATCAAGTGCGTTTTGGATCTTATTTAATGGTTTTTTAACCGAGTCTGGCATTTCATTCCGCAAATCCTTATTCTTGACAGGATCGTTATTACGATTAACCAAGATATTTTTGTGCGGATTCACAGGATAATCCAGAAGTTCAGGCCATAATTTCGAAATCAACGAATAATATAGTTCATAATCGGGCGGTTCCCTGTGTTTGCGATCGACGGACAACATGTTCTCAAGTAATTCTCTGCAATTGAACGGGGTAATGATTTCTTTCCAGGCGATATCGAATTCGAGGTGACGCATGGCCAGCCAGTTTCCATGTCCCTGCTCCCAATCAAATATGTCCAAGATATCGTAGCCATGCGTATTTTCCATTCCGCTGATCCATCTTTCAAAAGATCGGATAACATAATTGCTGTTGCCCATTTGCTGCAAAGATGCAAGATCTTCGGGAGTGATCGCCTTGTGTGCCGGCTTTCTGGTTTCTGCCCGGAAGGAAGAACGAGCAATTTTTGATCCGCTTCCCGTAACAGCTACAAACGGTCTCCCGTGTTTTCCGGAATAATATTTCCGGATGGCGTTTGCATCGGATGCATATACGGTATGGGATATGGCGGTATTATTCCTGAATATATTCAAAAAATCACGGTCGATGATCAATGAACTTACGACCACGTCGTGTGGCAAGCCGTGCCTCGACAGAAGCTGGGCAGGTATCGCAATATCCGAATGATTGTCCGCCATGCCGATTCGCCGGACCGTCATGTAGGATAATCCATTGTTCAGGCCGTTCGAGGCCGCCAATACCACGCGGCTACCCAGTCCCGACGTAACGCCCAAAGCCAAATCAAATCGTTGCGAGGCACTCCTCAATAATCCCTGGAGAAGGGATGAACATTTTTCGATTGATGACTCCAGGGAAGTAATTTCCAATGCTCGCTTCGGCCAGAAACGTCTACAGGAAGCATGCATTAAATCCAGTGAATGATTCGGTAATACGTGAAAGATTTCTTCATAGGGTGTCGAGACGCCAGGCCATCGAAATTCCAAATTATTCCTGAATTCATAGGAATTGATATAATCGATTCCTTCCCTGCACATATTTGTGCCCAATATATCCGCAAGCATTCCTGGCTGGGAAGCACACCACAGATCCCGTGTTTTACGGGGATCCGTATAAAATATTTGCCGCAGACCGGCAGGATCGTTGAATAACTCCACCCCATTGCCGGCCTTTGCGATGATCGCCCATCGGCCTCCGAATCGTTTCGTCCCGTTGATCAATTGCTGGAAATCCGTGAAATCCCGGATTAATCCGTTCACGATATCGGCATCTCCCGCCAACGGATTCTCCGGATCCAGCATGAATCCGATCAATGTAATTGATTTGCCATCGTTGACTGCCTGGCACACATTCAATTCGGGGTGGGTGCTTAAAACAATGGAACCGGTAATCTTGGTGCGATTCCATGAAGCGAGATTCTCGAGAAAACGGGGGCCAAGAACGAATTGATTGCGATATCTCAACCTGTCGATAGATGGAATCGCTGCTTCCTTTGATTTGATCGACTTTCCCATGTCCAATTTACTGGTCTATATATCCTTCACCCGTTGTAACACCGTCAAAATTCCATCTGCTGGCAATAAACACATACCCAAGGTCCTTATGAATGCCTCTGCCAGACTTGAAGAAGTTGGAATATTCCACATCTATCCTTACGCTTTTCAAAACCCTATCGAAAAATAATTTTTCCCTGTCTCCCACAATCCATAAATTCATGAAGTACCGGTCGGGCATGATGTTTAACACCTCGATATCAACATCTACATATCCGGTTCCAGGATATACTTTCGAAATATAATGACCGGAAATTGCATTCCCAAACGTTGCGATTTTGGCGCCCTTATCGGTATATATTTCGAAAAAGAACTTTGGATTCAATATCAGGTCATTTGCTTCGTAATAAAGCCTCATTTTGATGCTGTCCCCGCTACGAATAAGGGTTTTCAGGTTTCCGTTCATGTCGAGAAATTCCAAGCCCGTATATTGGATGGTTCCGGTTCCATGCCGATCGAAAACGTTTTTTAAATCATATTTGAAAGCCTGCTCCGTTGGACTTTCGTATTGGGACAAATAGGCCTCGATCACCTCAATGGCGGAACCATCTTTTTTGATTTCCCCTTTATCGACCCATAAGACACGAGGACAAAGGTTTTCGACGGTCGGCATATTATGGGAAACGAAAATGACCGTTTTTCCACCCGAACGCATTTCTCCCATTGTGCCTAAACATTTTTTCTGAAACGCGGCATCCCCGACGGACAATACCTCGTCGATGAACAGGATGTCGGTATCCAAATGGGCGGCAACGGAGAACCCGAGCCTCATGCGCATCCCGCTTGAATACCGTTTAATCGGTGTATCCAGGAACTTTTCCACTTCCGCAAAATTGACGATCGCATCGAGTTTTGCCTTCACTTCCTTTCTCTTCATTCCCAATATGGAACCGTTCAGATACACATTCTCCCTGCCCGTCAACTCTTCGTGGAATCCGGTCCCGACTTCCAACAAGGAAGCGACGCGCCCTTTTATTTTTATCTGTCCCGTCGTCGGGTACGTGATCTTGGATAATATTTTCAATATGGTGCTCTTTCCTGCCCCGTTATTTCCAATAATGCCAATCGTCTCTCCATTTTCCAATGAGAAGGAAACATTTTTCAACGCCCAGATTTCTTCTTTGTTATCCTTATTATTAAAGAATTTTCTCTTTGCAAAGTTCACGATCGCTTCCCGGAATTGAGTTTCTCTTTGAAATTTAGAAATACTGTATATTTTTGATATATTATCCGCAACAACGGAATTATACATTTTGAATCTCCATGGACATTAGAATGCCGACGTCACACAAGATCTGCAAACGATTTTTCCGTTTTCTGAAATACCGATAATCCCATTATTAAGACGACCAATATCACCGAAAACGATATCCCCAAGGAAAGGAAATCGATCGGTTTATTATGGATAACTATAGACCTGAAAGCTTCTATGATCCCTGCCAAAGGATTTAATGAAATTAGTATCCTGTATTTTTCCGGGACAATGCTGATTGGATAAATAATAGGAGTTAAAAACAACAACAGTTGAATTCCGAACGGGATCGTGTATTTTATATCCCTGTATTTCACGTTTAAAGAAGCCAACAACATTCCCAACCCGAGTGCCAACAACATCAAAGGAAGCACGAGGATGGGCCAGAATATCAACGTCCAGGTAAACGGTACCTGAAAGTACATCATTACACCGCCCAAAAGGACGGACGCGATGAAAAAATCAATCAATCCCGCCAAAACGGATGCGACCGGTATCGCCACCCTGGGAAAGTATACTTTCGTCAAAAGGTTGGAATTCCCGACGAGGCAGTTCCCGGCCGAAGACAAGGCGCCGGTAAAATAGGTCCAAGGAACCAAGGCGGCATACGAAAAAATGGGGTAAGGAATGCCGTCGCTGGGCATTTTGGCCAATTTCCCAAAAAAAATCGTGAAAACGATCATCTGGAAGAACGGTTGAATGACCGCCCACAGGGCCCCCAAAACAGTTTGTTTGTACTTTACCTTGACATCCCGCCATACGAAAAAATACAGCAGTTCCTTGTATCTCCAAAACTCCCGGATCCATTCGAATTTTTCGTTGATTGCCGTGTGATTGCCCA
Organism: Anaerolineales bacterium; assembly: GCA_014860805.1. Taxonomy (GTDB): domain Bacteria; phylum Chloroflexota; class Anaerolineae; order Anaerolineales; family Villigracilaceae; genus Villigracilis. The sequence continues at coordinate 19,526 of JACZJB010000039.1, read as the reverse complement.
CTCTCTATGCTCCTGTTTTAATGAATGCGGGTACGGCGTCCCTATTCACTTATATAATCATCTTTCTGCAGTAGAACCCCTCTGCATATTTATCAGGAGCGCTTGATTCGACCCCTCGAATCCGCAATAACGACATGAAAGCGTCCTCAGTAAACCATTTTTTGTCGCCTTGCGACACGAATATGTCGATTATATTCTTGGTTTTCGTCCTGCAAATGGATTCATCCAGATAAACAAACGCGTTGGGAGATCCAAGATCACCGTCATATTTCAATATTTCGTACTCCAGAATCACATGGTCCCTGAATGTGTTCCAAGTCAATTCGTTGATGACCCGGTGATCCTGATGCAGATCGTTACGATAATGCGTAAAGATCATGTCCGGAGATATTTCATCCTTCAGTTTCTCGAAATATTCCTTTATCTGGGCACCTTGATACGGAAAATAGCTGTTCCGGAACCGGTGGATTTCCACGTTCTTCCGCCGGACATCTTTCAGGAATTCATTCGCGCTCCTCAGTGCTTCCTTTTCTCTCCGATCATCCGAGCTGAATACAACCCAATGCACACCAAGGCCGTCGCACTCCCGTGCGTATTTCAAAATCGATCCACCGCAACCGATTTCGATGTCGTCGCAGTGGGCACCGAGGCAAAGGATTTCTTTCGGAGTGCCTTTATCGAAGGATGTCCTCATCATCGTGTAATCGTCCCCTTACCTTGCATGCGGCCGTTTCCAGACTTCCCATGGCGTTTCTCCCTGGCTGTACATATCTTCCAGCAACTGCTTCTCCTTGTAGGTGTCCATGCATGCCCAGAATCCGTCATACGCGTACGCCAAAAGCTTTCTTTCCTCGGCCAGCCGCCGGAACGGTTCCTGGACCAGTTCCTCCCCGTCCAGCATGTAATCAAAGATCTGATTCCGGAAGACGAAAAATCCTCCGTTGATCCGTAACCCGGCTTCCCTGATATGGCGAATGCGGTCAACCCGGCCGCTATCTTCGAGTGTCACGATATGGAACGTGCTGGTCGGTGCGACACCCACGAAACAGGCCACCGACTCCTGGCTCTTTTCAAAGAAGGAAATCATTTCGGGAAGGGGCAGGTCGGAGAGGGCATCGCTGTAGTTCGCAAGGAACATCTTCTCGCCCTCGAGAAACGGCTGCACCAGTTTGAGCCGCTGTCCGATGTTGGAATTCATCTCGGTATCGACAAAGGTGATTTTCCAGTCGTGGATATCGCTTGAAAGAAGGTCCACCTGCTTTGCGCCGTTACTCAGCACAAAATCGTTTGAGATCGTCTCATCATAGTTCAGGAAATAATGCTTGATCATATCGGCTTTATACCCGAGGCAAAGGATGAAGTCCTTGTGTCCGAAGTGGGCATAGTACCGCATGATGTGCCAGATAATCGGGCGGTATCCGACCGTTACCATGGGTTTTGGGATGGTTTCGGAAAATTCCCGGAGCCTCATTCCCAGGCCGCCGCAAAACAGCACGACTTTCATCGGCGTTCCCTCTTTCGGCCCACTCTACATGGAATTAAAGCGAGCATTCTGTTCGTCTTTTAGTTTGTCGCAGAACCTGCCCGGGGGAAGATCTACATCGGAATATGTGATCGCCTCGTCCCGAAGAATGTCGTTCTTCAAACGGCAACCACCCGAGATGCCCATGGGAAGAAGATTCTCCTTTCGGGACACATCCGAATTTTCTATCGTGCCGTAACAAGTGAACCCGCCGATTCCGTCGAGCGTCTCCCCGCTCTTGAGGTCCCGCTTCGCCACCGTAACCACGTCGCATACGGGTTTTCCTTTGGGTGCAACCGTCGCATCCTGAAACAGGACCGCCCGGGCCACGGTCGTTGCGATTTGGACGTGCGGCAGATGGTACGGGGTGTAGAAAACGTACAGCGGACCGTCCCCCATCTTGAAATAGTTGAGGTATTGCCTTCGGATCGGGTGGTCGTCATAACCGATGACGAAAGCCCCTGTATGAGGCTCGGCACCCAGGAGGTAATCCACCAGACCGCCATCTCGGAATAATTCCAACGGGAAGAGATTCAATGCATCCTTCACATGACCACAACGGTGGCCGAACATTCCGCGTTTCCCTGCCCTGAACCCCGTTGCGTTCGCCAGAACCGTCAACTCCATCGAAAGCTTCGTCCCGTCCGCAAACGATGTGATCATTACCGGCTTCTGTTTGTTTTTCTCGGCGAATTCCCGCTGCGTGTCGGGAGTACGGTACGGGTCGATCATCCCTTTCAGGTTTCCGGCAAGAACCGGACGAATACCGATCGTCTTGACGAAACGATACAGGTTCATCGCCACGCCCGGTTCGTCCCCGTCCGTGTTTGTGATGACGACCCCCGCCCGATCCGCATGAACTTTAAGGATCGGTCCCAAGGTCGCATCCAGCTCGGCATTCATCAGAACAACATGCTTGCCGTTGTTGATCGCCTCCATCACCACCTTGGCGCCGAATTCGATTTCCCCCGTCCCCTCGATGATCGCATCGATATTTCCCGCCTTGCACAGCAGGAACGGATCCTCGGTGACGGCGAAGCGTCCGTCTTGAATCGCCTTATCCAGATCGCCCACGTTCTCGACCCTTTTTACGACATCGACCCCGGCGTCTTCATAGGCCCGCTCCGCCTCCGCAATCGTCCGGTTCGAAATCGCCACCAACCTCATCCCGACCAGGGGGATCAAAAATTGGAGTGCGATCCCTCTTCCCATGTATCCGGCACCAATAAGCCCAACCCGGATCGGCATTTTCGCTTGCTCGCGTTTTTCCAGAGCGGTGTCGACGATGAACATCTAAATACCTTCCGTTTCCATAGTAATCAGCCGATCATATAATCGGGCCAGCCCGCATCCGCGCTCGAGAGGCACTCCACGGGTAACGGCCATTCGATCCCGAATGCCGGATCGTTGTACCTGCACCCGCGAGCGGAATTTCCCGCGTATGCCACAGACGTCAAGTAATACATCTCCGTATCTCCGGCAAGTGTTTGATATCCGTGCGCATATCCCTCAGGTACGTATACCATCCTTCGATTCATGGAGGTCAGTTCAACGCCAAACCACTGTTTATGGGTTTCCGAATCCGGCCGCAGGTCGATGATCACGTCGTATATCGCCCCCGATGTGCACCGCACCACCTTGGCTTCCGTGTGTGGCGCAACCTGGTAGTGCATGCCTCGAAGGGTTCCCTTCTTCACGCTGAATCCCAGGTTGATCTGGGCCAGATCGGGGTTCAGCCCGTGCTCCTCGAACTCTTTCCGGCACCAAGAACGGGCGAAAAACCCCCGGTGGTCCTCTTTCCTCTCCATATCGATCAGATACGCCCCTTTCAATGGGGTCTCCGTGAAAATCATGGCTTCACAGACCGATGCCTTCGTAGCGGGAAAAACTCCGCTTGTCAAGCATTCGACGCCCATCCACGAACACGGCGTCGGGACTGGCCTTGGCGAGCATTTCCGGCACCCGATTGAATTGCTCCCAACGGGTCACAAGGATCGCGGCATCGGTGTCTGCCAGGGCATATTCGAGCGTTTCGCAATAGATCAAGGGGTCGGATGCGAACACTTTGCGCGCCTCATGGATTGCCACCGGGTCAAAGACCTTCACAACGGCACCCCGCGACAGCAGGTCCCTGATTACGGGAATCGCGGGGGATTCCCGCATGTCGTCGGTATCGGGTTTGAACGAAAGGCCAAGGACCGTAACGCGAATGCCATTCATCGATGCAAAATGTTTCCCGAGAAGCCGGACCACCTCGAGCAATTGGCGGCGGTTGACATCGATTACCGCGTTCAGAAGACCCATTTTCGTTCCGGCTTTCTCACCGTGGGAGATCAAAGCCTTGACGTCCTTCGGCAGACAGCTTCCGCCGAATCCGCATCCGGCTTCCAGGAAGGAAGAGATCGGCGCCTGTACACGGCTTCCGTCCTTTGCCGCGGGGCGCAGATAACCGGATAAATGGACACCCTTCATCACGTCCACGACGTCCATTCCCCCAAGGGCGGAGCACAGTCCCGCTAATTCGTTGGCGAAGGAGATCTGGGTCGCCAGCATGGCGTTCGAAGCGTACTTGATCATTTCGGCCGTCTTGCTGTTGGTCTTCAGTATCGGAGTGCCGTCGAAGGCGTCGTATAGCCGTTCCAGGAGGGACAAGGTTTTCTCATCGTTGGCGCCCAATACGATACGATCCGGCTTCATGAAATCCGCCACGGCTTGCCCCTCGGTCAGGAACTCCGGGTTCATGCCGACCCCGAAATCACGGCCTGCTCTCTTCCCCGACGCCTCTTCCAGGATGGGCAGGACCACCTCATCGGTGGTTCCGGGAACTACGGTGCTTTTTACGATAACGGCATGGTATCCATTCTTCCCTTTCAGGGCACGACCGATCTGGGCGGAAACGTCCTTCACCTGGGCAAGGTCTATTTCCTTTCCGTCGAACGGCGTGCCGACGGCGACCATCGTGATGTCCGAATCGAGAACGGAACCCTGAAGGTCCGTCGCAGCGCATATCGTATTCCCTATCCGTTTTTTCAGGATTGCTCCCAGCCCCTCTTCGTAGATCGGAGGGATTCCGTCGTTGATTTTCCGGACTTTCTCCGGATCCTTGTCAACGCAAATGACCTCTATCCCCTTATCGGCCAGACATGCCCCCGTTACCAGGCCGACATACCCTGCGCCGATGACCGAAACCTTCATCAAGCGTCCTCCGCCTCGCGGTTGTCGTTGTACCAGAGCAGGGAGCGTCGCAGCCCTTCATCTATTCCGATTGCAGGGTTGTAACCGATATCGTTCCGGGCTTTCGCGATCGTGGGGCAGCGCCTGGCGGGATTATCCACCAGGTACTCCTTGTCCCGGCTTTCTCTCTTGACGACCTTTCCCCGGTATCCAAAGAGTTCCGCGGACAGGCGGACCACGCGGTCTGCAAGCTCCGCCATGGAGATTTCGGGTTCCTCTACGCCGATGTTGTAGGCCTCGCCCTTGCGTCCTCTCACAAGAATTTTGTAGTAACCGACAATGGCGTCGGCGACATAGCAGAACGTTCTCGTCGGGGAGCCGTCTGAAAGCATGACGATATCTTTTCCGGAAAATACGTCGCGCGCGAAATCGGGAAGTACGCGCCTGTCCGTGATCTTCAATCCGGGCCCGTAATTATTGAAGGGCCGGGCGACCTTCACCGGAAGGTCGTAATGATTGGCAAAATTCACGCAAAGCGTTTCTCCATATCTTTTCGATTCGTCGTAACACGCTCGAGGTCCTGTACAGGAAACGTTTCCGCGATAAGTCTCCGGAGTGGGAATGTTCTCAGGGGTTGGATCCCCGTAGATTTCGCTGGTGGAATAGTAAAGAAAACCTTCCACTCCCCTTCCCTCTTCCTTCCGAGCGTGGCAGTAATCCAGGAAATGGCGGAGTCCGTTGACGTTCGCGTCCATCGTCTGGATCGGAACCTTGCGGTAGTACGTGGGAGAAGCGATGCAGGCCGCATGGACAATATATTGGAAATGACCCACGTTCGACGGAAGAGGATCGGTAACATCATGCCGGACCAGGGTCAGGGATTTGTCCCCCTTGATCCTTTCCAGCCACGAAGGCACCCCACGGATAAAATTGTCGTAGACCGTCAGCCTGACAGGGCGTTTCCGGTCGTATTTTTCGTTCCAATGAAGCACTGCCTGCACGAGATAATGTCCCAGGAATCCCGCGCCACCCGTGATCAGGAGGCACTTTCCCGCCATCTCCGTGAATTCCTCGCGTAAATTTCCGCAGATATGATCCAGGTCCCTTTCTATGACATCCCTGGCGCTTTTCATGACGCTATCCTTTCATTCCTTGAACCGCTGAGGAGCGCTTCCCCCGTCGATCCTGTCTTCCAGATACTGCCCGACGGTACCGAATTCCACCGATTGAAGCAGCGAAACCAGTTTTTTCTCCATGTTTCGAATACCCATGTAATGTCGTAGGCGCCGGACCAGGGGCGCTTTAATCTGCGGCTGCTCCGTGTCGAGTTCCCAAGGGTGCATGTACAGCATCGCGGCCCTTCCTTTTTTTCTCTGGTTCCTGAAAAGGGCCCGCGTCAGAAAAAGCGGGTACAAACGCAGGTATCCCCCACCGCCAAAGGGGATTTTGAAGGGACCGACGGATCCGACGGTCATAGGTACTTCCCATATATCCCCGTTCCCGTTGGACGCCATTTTTCGCGGGTCATTCCCGAATTCCGGCCATCCGTAACGGTCGTGCCAGACGGGAAAGACGCTGCTGCTGTACCGGTATCCCTCCTCCAGGAGAATTTTATATACCCAGGAGGTTTTTTCCACGATGGAGAATGTCGGCGCCCTGTATCCCCGGACTTCGCAATTCGTGATTCCTTCAAGAATTTCTTTAGATTTCCGGATATCCAGTTGAAATTCTTTTGGGGTCATCCTGGAGATCATCTTGTGCGCGAACCCGTGTGATGCGATCTCATGCCCGGCGTCATGGATTTTCCGGATGAGATCGTTGTTCCTCTCCGCCAGCCAGCCCAGAACGAAAAACGTTCCCCGCACCTGGAACGCCTCGAGCAGTTCCAGGGTCCGCTTCGTCTGCTCCTCGGACCGCGGGGGGAATTTGTCCCATTCCGTCTTCTCGATGCAATCGGAGAACGCTTCCACCTGGAAATACTCTTCGAGGTCCACGCTGAACGCGTTTCGTACCTGCTTCAACGATGTGCCTTCCGACGTTGCGGGACTGGAATTTGAAGAAAGCGGGATCACCTTGCTCCACGTCCAAGGAGGACGATTTTCACGGTGTGGAACAGGATCAGGAGGTCCAGCTTGAGGGACATGTTCTTGATGTAGAAAAGGTCGTACTGGAGTTTCTCCTTGGATTCGTCGATCGTCCCGCTGTAATGGAACATCACCTGGGCCCATCCGGTAAGCCCGGGTTTCACCGTGTGCCGCAAGGCATAGTACGGAATCTGGGCTTGAAGGGTTTCCACGAACTCCGGACGTTCCGGACGAGGCCCGACGAATTCCAGTTCGCCCAGCAGAACGTTCCATATCTGCGGAAGTTCATCGATCCGTGATTTCCGAAGGAACCAGCCGACCCTCGTGATCCTTTGATCGTTCTCGGTCGCCCAAATCGCGTCCCCGTTCTGCTCCGCATCGTTGCACATCGAGCGGAATTTGTAGATCCGGATCTTCTTTCCGTTTTGTCCGACCCGGATCTGGGAGTAAAACACGGGCCCGGGAGAATCGAGCCTGATACCGATGGCCACGAGCAGAAAGAACGGCAACAGGAAGACCAATGCCACGGCGGCGACCATCGCGGAGACTGCCCGGCGCAGCATGAGGAGGAACCTTGATTTGCGGAAACCTTCGTTGAATATGAAGAAGGAAGGCGCAAGGCTGTCGATCGGGATCCTGCCGGAGAGTTTCTCGAAAAACCCGGGCCATTCGACGATCGGGACCCCGGCCACCCGCAAAGACAGCATTTCCTTGATGGGGTATTCCCCGCGCCGCTCCGTGATCGCCACGACGACCTTGCTGACCTTGTGATCTTCGATGATTTCACTCATCCGGGATGAATCGCCCAGGACTGCCTTCGTCCCGTCGATGGTACCGCCGGCACCCTGTTGGTTCTGGCTGATGAATCCGACGAGGCGGAATCCGAGACGTTCGCTCTTCTCGACTTCCTTGCCGATCTGCCGGGCCACCGGACCCGTTCCCACGATCAGGATATTTTCCCGAGGGGCAAGCCGGGTGATGTACAGCTCGAACAGAAGGCGCCAGGCCAGGAGGGAGACGGATGCGAGCAGGATACTGAGATAGTACATCCTGGAGGCGACGCCGAACTTCGGTATGGCATGAGAGAGGAGCCCGATCCCGATGCAGACCACCCCGATGGCGATCGCCAGAGCGAACAGCATTTCCCCGATGGTCTGGAACAAACGGAAGTTGTACAGGTCGAGCAGATACATGCACGACTGGCAGACGAAAGTGATCATCATCGCTCGCGCGACCACGTCCCCCATGGAGACGACCGGCGTACCGGCGCGTCCGTGCAGCATGATGAAACTTGCCACAACGGAGGTCATGATGATCCCCGTCTCGACGAAGAAGCATGCCGCGCTTCGCAGGGAGAAGAAACGGTTTTCGAGAGTGATCAACGAGGTTCCTTTATTGGGCGACTTTCTTGTAATAATGACCGTAGTATCTCGAATAGTACTTGTCGGACTTCTTCTCCTCTCCGTTCAGAACCACCCCCATGATCTTCCGCTCCCCGATTTCTTCGAGTGCTTTTCGGAACAGGTGGTGGGGCGTATAACTCAAGCGGAAGAGCATTATGAAGGCGTCCACCTGCTCGGAAATCGTCACCGCGTCCGGTACCGGCAGGACAGGGGGCGTGTCGATGATTACCAGATCGAACTGGGACCGCAGGCCCTGCAGAAAGGAGCGGAACTTCTCGCCCGCCAGTGTGTCGGCAGGAGAGGAATTCGTCTTGCCGACGGGAATAACGAACAGTCCCGGCATCGTGGCCTTTCGGATGATCTCTTCCTTCGGGACGGTTCCCCATAGATAGTCGCTGATTCCGGGCCCTTTCGGAAAGCTCAGCATCTTGCCGACGCTGGGCTTGCGGAAATCGAGGTCCAAAAGCAACACTTTTTTCCTTCCAGTGGAGGCCATGTTCGCCGCCAGGTTGATGGCCGTCAGAGTCTTCCCCTCTCCGGCTATGGCGCTGGACACCGCAAGGACCCGGAGATCGACCATGTCGATCTTGTACTCGATTTTCGCTCGAAGTCCCTTGAACAGTTCATCGTAAAAGGGATCGATCTTATGCATGTCCATAACAGGCGCGTGCACTGCTCCGGGCTCAACTTCTTTCCTGTCGGGGAGGGTAAACAGCTTCAATTCTTACCTCCGATCGATGAAGCGATAGTAAGTACGATCTGACGGATCTTCTCCCCGTGCAGAATAATGAATACCAGATAGGCCCCGAGGATCGACACGACCCCTCCAGTGATCGCCGCAGAGCGCAAGGCGACCCTGCGCTTATATGCATGATCGTGTATTACGGGAAGGGACGCCAGGATCGGGACGTCGAAATAGCTCTTGAATTCCTTCGACTCCCGCAACGTCGGGTTCAGCATCTCCAGGCCGAAGGATCCGCCCACACCGACAGCGAACGCCGCGAGCAGGGCCAACCCGATAATCTTCAACCGGTTCGGCTTGGAAGGGCGGGTGGGAAGATTCGCCGGCTCCAGCACCTGGAAACGTTCCCCTTTCTGGTTCTCCTCGAGATTCAACGAAATATTCGCCTTGAGCTTCTTGTCCAGCAGGTCGTCGTAAGATTTCTTGATGTTTTCGTAGTCGCGCGTCAGGGAGACTATTTCCTGCTCCCTTTGCGGCAATCGCTCGACCTTGCGTTGAATTTCATCGATGGTACGCGCGGCGTTGGCGCTTTCCCTTTTCAGCGCGGTGATTTCCAGGTCGGCCTGGGCGATCTGTCCGCGCAGCCGCTGGATCTCCGCCATTTCCGGACTCACCTGCTGCAGCCCCGGGACCGGTTTATTGGCGGAGTCGTCTTTCCCCGCCGATGAGGATTGACGCTTCAGCGCCTCCTTGCGAACGGCGGCGATCTCCGCCTCGATCTGCTCCAGTTCCCACTTCGCCTGCACGACCGACGGATGCAACGGGGTGAATTTCCGGCTGGCATCGTCCAGTCTCTTTTTCCGAAGGGAATGCTCGGAGAGGAGGTTCTGCGGAACCAGCTGGTCCACCAAACCGTCCGGGTCCGAAGGATTCTGGTCGTTCGCCCGCATGGTTCTCGCCAACGCGGCACTCTGCGACTCCAGGAAAACCTTCCGGTCCTGCAGACGCGCCACGGCGTCGGAGTTGTTCTTGATCTGGTCCTGCAACCTCTGGAGCCTGCTCAGGTTGGCCTGCTCCTGCTGCGGCAGCTCGCCTCCGTACGTCAGCTTGTACCGTTTGATCTTTTCCTCCTGCCGTTCGAGCCGATCCCGGGTCTCCGCCAACTGGATTTCCAGGAACTTCGAGGTGTCCTGGCTGATTGCCTCCCGTAGCCTGATGTTTTCCCCGATGAACAGCGCGCTCAGGCTCGAGGTGACCTCCTGGGCGACTTTCGGGTCTTCATGAAGGAAGGTCAGGTCAAAGGTGTTGACGTTCCGTTCCGGGTTCCGTTCCGGGTTCTTTTCAATCTCCAGCTCGATCCGGTTCCTCATCATCCAAAGCATGTCGTCCTCCGACATGGCATCGAACCCAAGCCGGGAAATCCCGATTTTCTGGATCACTTCCGGCAAGCGCAATCTACCGAGGATATCCTGCTCGATACTGCGGAGACGGTCCCCGGTGGAGAGATTTACGGTTGACCGGACCATCCCCTCCGCCACGGAGGGAGCGATGATCAGGATCTTCGCACGGGACCTGTACTGGTCCGGAATGATCACGCAGTAAACCAGCGCCGCAAATAATATTACGAGGAAGGAGAATATGATCAGCCATTTCCTTCTCCGGAGGATAACCAGAAACTCGCTTGGTTCCATATTGGGGCGCAGCGGCATGATATTCCTCTTCTTAATACAGGTTGTACGGTTTTCCGATCGTGAATCCGAGAATGGCGGAATAGTTGTCCAAGTTGCTCCCGAACAGGCCGTCGGACGTCTGCCGGCTCAGGCTGCCGGTCAGATCCAGGCTGCCCCATTCCCATGGCCGGTACCGTAACCCCCCCTTGGCATACTTTGTTCTGATATTCACCGAGTCCGAGATGAAAACCGACTTGCTTACCTGATAGCTGCCGAGGAGATTCCAGGACCACTCCCTCGTGAATTGATCGGCAAGAACCAGGCCTGCCGTAATCTGCCGGGTAGCCTCACCGAACCCGCTCCCGCCTGAGTAACCCGCATCTCCGAAACCAGTCGCCTTGAAGGTCGCTGTAGTGTAGGTCAGATAAAATCGCCCCGACGGCGACCATTTGCTGGATTCCGGTGTCCCAGGAGTGGATTCTTGCCGGATATGCGACCCCCCGAGGGTCGTATCGAGACGAAGCACCGGGGAGAACTGGTACCCGTACAGGATCCCTGCGGAATAGGTGTCCGTGTTGGGACCGTTGTCGTAGGTCTGGTGCTCCGCTGCGACGGCCAGGCCCAGTTTGCTCAGGGGGGAAAGAATGTAGGAAACGGAACCCCTCCCGCCGACACGGGTGGAATTCGTCAAGCCGGTTCCCGCAACGTTATCGCCGGGGAAACGGCGGTATCCGTATTCTCCCGCGACCCCGATGCCGACCTTGGGAGAAACGAGGAAATCGAACCCCAGCGCTCCCCCGAAATCCTGCGATTTCGTGTTTCCATAATTGGTGATGCTGGCCGGAGGAATCAACGGGTCTCCGGACGGCAGCAGTTCCGTCCTCCGGTAGGAATCGGTGGTATTGACGTAGTACACCGAGGGCAGGATGGAAACGGTCGGCGTCAGTCTCCATCCGCCGCTGGAGTCGACCCGGAAATACCAGGTGTTGCTTTCGGCGTCCTTCGCATCGCTGCTATTATACCAGATCTTTTCATAACTTCCCGATAACTGGAGCATGACGTTGTCGGGGGAGGTGAACTTCAGGGCAAGGGTCGGAGTCACCCGGGTGCCAAGCGAAGACACCTCGTCGGTGCTCGTATTATAGACGTTTGAATACCATATCTCCTCCATCCGGAGCGATGGTGTCGTGTCCAGCCGGAAGTTCGCCGCATGAGCGTTCATCGGGAGGTTCGAAGCGAAAACGGATGCCAGGAGGATCAGCAGTCCCGTCGCCCGGTTCCGATATCCAGGGGTCTTCATTTACGGCACCACGATCGTGTCGCCGGGTTTCAGGAGGTAGTTCCCCCTCCCCCCGTCTTCGATGATGTCATAGTAATTGATCACCCGTACCTCCTGTGTTCCGCCGGCAGCGCGGATCAGTTTGATGTTTTTCGGGGACGCAAACTGGGTGAACCCGCCCGCCAGCGCGAGGGCCTGCAGAAGCGAGGTATCCCCGCGAAGGGGGTACGTTCCCGGCTTGGTGACATACCCGATGAGATAGTATTTCGGGGCATTGACCTGCAGCACGATGACGGACACTTCAGGGTTCACGATATAGGCCGCCAGCCTCCGCTGTATCTCGTCGGCGAGCTGGGCCGCGGTCAGCCCCTCGGCAGGAATGTCCTGAATGAGCGGCATCGAGATCTTGCCGTCGGGGCGGACGACGAGGTCCAAAGTGAGTTCCTTGTTGTCCCACACCGATATCCGCAGCTGGTCTTCGGGACCCAGCTTGTAGGACATATCGTTCTGCACCCTGGGCGAGGAGGACGCAGGTCTTCGGACCGGCGCGGAATTGTCCATTACTCCCGGGACGGTCCGCGGGACCCCGGCGATGCCTGCCGCGTCTGCCGCGAATGCCGGCGAGGCCAGGGTAATCGGGACGACAAGAAGCATGGGGATCGCACAGGCTACCGCCCATATGGCCTTCACCATTCCACCTCCGGTACTGCATGTAATAAGTTGATGCGCAAACCCAATAAAAGGCCTGGATACGGATTCATTTGCGACTATTCCATGTTCAAACCGCATTCCTTTATCTTATATAACAACGCCTTGTAACTGATATCAAGAATTTGTGCCGCCTTCCTCCTGTTCCAACGGGTCTGCTGGAGCACCCGCTGTATGAGTTCTCTTTCGGCATTCCGCTGGGCGATCTTCGCCACTTCCTTCAGGGTGGACCGGTGGTTGGAAAGGTTGACTCCGAATTCACCATCCTCCCGGTGTTGCGACGCCGGAACGGACGAACGGTTTCCTGCGCCGCTCTTGGAAGGGGGAGGAGGTACCGTCGCGTCCTCGGGCCCGTCGTCGGGAACGGCGCTGTACTGCCCCGTTTCCTGCCGCCGCTTGAATTCCGTTAAAAGCTGTGTTTCGTTCCCGAGAATGATCAGGCGCTTTACGTTGTTTTCGAGTTCCCGCACGTTTCCCGGCCAGCTGTAGTTCAGGAACATTTCCATCAGCGCGGGGGAGGTCTGGGTCGACTCACGGTTGTACATCTGCGAGTAGCGGTTAATGAAGTAATTCACCAGGACCGGGATGTCCACCTTCCGCTCCCGAAGCGGCGGTACGAGAATGTTCACCACGTTGATCCGGTAGAACAGATCGCGCCGGAACCTCCCCTCCTCCGCCATCCTCTCCAGATTCTTGTTCGTGGCGCAGAGGATGCGGCAGCCCGCTTTCACCTCGCGTTCGCCGCCGATCCGGAAGAACTGTTTCTCCTGCAGGACGTGCAGCAGTTTCGACTGCAGGTCCATGTGCATCTCGCTGATCTCGTCCAGGAATATGGTTCCGTTCTGGGCCATCTCGAAGCGGCCGTACTTTCTGCGGTGGGCTCCGGTGAACGCCCCTTTCTCGAATCCGAAGAGTTCGCTCTCAAGGAGTTCGCGGGGGAGGGCGGCGCAGTTGACCTTGACGAAAGGCTCGTTCCCCCGGTCGGACGCTTTGTGGATCGCCTTGGATACCAGTTCCTTGCCGGTCCCGCTCTCTCCGCTGATGAGGACGGTGATGTCCGTTCCCGCGACCTGGTCCAGAATCGCCTGTACCTTGCCCATCTTGGCACTCATGCCGAAGAGCAGGTGGTACTCTTCCTCGGGCCTCACCTTGGTGCGCAGTTCCTCGAGTTCCCATTTCGCCCGGGTGTTCTCGAGCACCATCTGAACCTTCAGGAACAGCTCTTCCCCGTGGAAAGGCTTCTTGATGTAATCGTTGGCGCCTTCCTTCATGGCGCGCACGACTTCCTCCACCCCACCCTGCCCGGAAACCATGACGATCGGGATGGAGGCATCCGAGGAACGGATCGGGCGGACGAGGTCGACCCCGGAACCGTCGGGGAGGCAGATGTCGAGAATCACACAGGCGGGGGAATATTTCTCAAACGCCCCCATTCCATCCGCTTTGGTGGACGCATTGACGACCTGCATCCCCTTCTCGGTCAGCAAGGTCCTGGCAAATTGCGAAAATTCCGGGTCGTCATCCACCAGAAGAACGATTTTCGATGCCATACTCTCCCTCCAAAGGGGGTCCGGCGTTAAGATAGCAAGGCGCATGCCTTCATCGAGACACGGTTTGCAGCTTCTTGCTAAACATACCAAACTGTGGAGGATTAATGTGAAATATATTTCCTGGGCAGGAGAGAAGCAGGCTGAGGGATTGCACCTCTATATGAATAATTTACAATATAAATGGTAAATATTTACCCTTTATGGCCATCAGATTGCAGGGAGTGAAAAGAAAACGTCCGTTCCTTTGCCAAGCGTACTTTCTACCCATATTTTCCCCTGCTGGGCCTCTACAAGCTTCTTGCAGATGGTCATTCCCAATCCCAATCGGGCATGAGAGTCCAGCGTGGCGACCATGTCGTCCCTGCTGAAAAGCTTTCGGAGTTTTTCTTTTGGGATGCCTGGCCCCGAGTCGGATACGGATATCGTAGCCTCCCCCCTTTCCTTTTTTCCGGAAAGCCGAATGGATCCGTGTACCGGGGTGAACTTCAGGGCGTTGTAAATCAGGTTATCGAGGATCTCCATCACCTTAACCCGATCCCCTTTGACCATGATCTTCGGCCCATCGATATCGAGGGACAGGCGGATATCCTTCTGATCGGCGTAAGGCCGGTAGAAATCCGCGCACTCGAGCAGCGCGTCCTCCAGGGAAAACGGCCGGATCTCCAAACGGATCCGTCCCGTCTCCGCCGCCTCGAAATCGAGGAGGGTATGCGCCATCGTGCGGAGCCGCGTGATCGTGCGGCTCGCCTGGTAAATCATTCCGTGAGGTTCGGAAACCGGGCAGCCGTGGCACTTCTCCGTCAGGAATTGCAGGTAACCGTCGAGGACGGTGATGATGGACCGGAAATCGTGGGCCGCCATGGAAATCATGAATCCCTTGAACGAGGAGAGGTTCCTTGCAATCCTCAGATCCTCCTGGCTGCTGGAGAGGAGTTTCCGGATCTCCCTTTCCTGCTTTTCCGTCTCCAGCGTCAGGTTCATCCGTTGAACGGACCTCGCCACGGAGTGACACAAGATATCCGGTGCGACGGGTTTCCTGAGGAAATCGTACGCCCCCCGCTTCAGGGCCTCGATGACCGAATCGAGAGACGGGGAGGAGGCGAGGAACAGGAACGGCAGGCAAGGGTATGCCTTCAATGTATCCCGCAGAAATTCGAGGCCGCACTCGCCGTTTGCATTGAGTTCCGAAAGGACGACGATTTTTCCGCGATGCTTCTTCAGGATGGCCGTTGCTTCGGCATACCCGCTGGCCCTGTATACGATATATCGGGCCTTCGAAAGCACCTTGGCGTACAAAACAAGGTCTTTCGGGTCGTTGTCGACGATCAGGATTCGCGGGGGTCTCATGCAGTTTTGGATTCTAGCATGCGGCCGGGGGCAGGGGTTGGCGGAATTGTGGCCGCAGCGTTGAAAAGAGGAAATGGTGGCGGTGCAGGGAATTGAACCCCGGACACTGCGGATATGAGCCGCATGCTCTAACCGTCTGAGCTACACCGCCACGCTAAAAAGAACTTTAAATTATACGGCAAGATCCATCGCTGTCAATTCTTATGAAATCACTTCATCCAGAGGATCTGCCAACGTGACGCGCCTCCGAGGATTTTCCCGCGATCCCTGGAGACCATGCCGAACCGTCGAACGCCTCTGTTCATCCGCTCCACGAGGAGGTCGCGCGCGGAGGCGTCCGCCTGGGAAGATCGCCATGCAAGCTGCAAGGCATCCCCCGCCTGTGCAAAACAGAGCAGTTCCGCCTTGGTGGAGACGCGGATATTCTCGAAGAACGTGCCCGCGGCGACCAGATCGTTCAGCAGAACCAGTTCATCGTTGCCGTCCCCGCCCAGATCCACCGCGGCCATGCGTGCAGAGACGTACGGTTTGCCCCCGTCGTCGCCCAATATGCTTTTCGCTCCCGTCACGGCGTCCAACCCTTCCCACAACTTCCTCCCGGTGGAATCCAGATAGATCAGGCGGTCACGGCCGGTCAGTGCCGCGTACCTCACTTCCTTCTCCGTCCGAAGCGGGGTAAAGGAGTAGATGAATACACCGTCGGGAAGCGGCAGGGGGCGCCCACGTTCCTTGACGTCCACCGCACCCGGGCGGTTTGCGGGCAACCGGAAGATCGGGCCGCGGTACACGTTCCGCGGATCCCCTTCCTGTGCCAGCAGGACGATCCCTTCCGGCCCAAGGTCCGCGGTCCTCAGGAAATACGGCAGATCCGAAGCGGTTTTCCGGTATTCCTTCCCGTCGAATTGCCAGATGTCGGAGAGGACCTTCCCCCGATGGTGCCGGACCGCAAGAATTTCGGCCGTCCCGTCCCGGTCGACATCCCTTGCGTCCAGGTGGATCAGGCCCGGGCCGGCGTTGGGTATTCGCGATTTTTCGCGCAGTTCGTCTCCATCCAGCCGGTAGACCATGATCTCCGACGGGAAGGCGGCAACGAGTTCCATCTTTCCGTCCCGGTCGACGTCGGACATCGCAACGGAGACCACCTCCCCGGGAAGCGGTGCGCTGCGGGAAACCGTCCCGGTCAGACCGGGAACGCTCTTCACGCCGGTCCCATCCTGGAGCCGATCGTTCCCGAAAAAAAGAAGGCCGAGCTTCCGGGCGGCCTCCCCTCCTAGATTGCGGAAGACGGCGGTGTATTCCAGGGAGAGTGCAGTCGCATCGTCCAGCGTCCCCGATACGACGATGGTCCGCCCTTTTCCCGGATCCTCGGTGGGTGCAAGGACCATGTCGAGCGTGACCCCCTTCCCGATGCGGAACAAGGTTCCGTGAAGGGTGTAGGACGCCCCCAAGGAGCGGGCCTTGCGGCGTCTCTCGTCCGGCGTGGCCGCAGAAATACCGGCGGCTCGAACGTCGAACCGCTCCGCGAGCTTCTCCCTCAGCGCCTGCTCCAGGATCGGAACGGCGGGGCGCAAGGTATTGTCGTCCGCCCCTCGGAACACGTCGGGCGGGAAAAGGGCAACCGTCTGGCGCGCCGCTCCCCCCCGGGAGGCCACTACGAGCAGCACGGCGAGAACTAAGGGGGCGATCGCCCGTGCACGCCGCATCATCGGAGAAGGGAGGAGATTTTCTTGAACTCCGGCGTGGCCGCCACCTTCAGCAGCTGGAAGACCGCGGTCTCCGTGCTGATTACGACCGCGCCGGCGTCCCTGAGGGCGGCTATGGCGCTGTGGTAGTTATGCGGGAACCGGGAAGAAACCGCGTCGTCCAGCACGAACACCTCGTATCCGGCGTTCCGCAAACCCATCGAGGTCAGGTACACGCAGACATGCGCCTCCATCCCGATGATGACGGCCTGGCGCCGGCCTGCTTTCGACAGCGCCGAGAGGAACCCTTCGTCCAGCGTGCAGCTGAAGGTCATCTTTTCCACCAGGATATACGGTTTGCCTTCCAGTGCCTGCAGAACAGGCTGGACCGTGCGGCCCAGTCCCTTGGGGTACTGCTCCGTAAGGAGAATCGGCAACCCCAGCGTGCCCGCCGTTTCGATGGCGATCTTGAAGTTCTTGAGCGACCGCTCGTAGAGATCCCTGTCAATGGCGGGAACGAGGCGCTCCTGCACATCCACCACGATCAGAACGGCATCTTCGCGCGTCAGAACCTTGTCCACCGAGGGGCCTCCCTCACCCGCCGCAGCGGATGACCTCTTCCGTCAGGACGGTCATGTTTTCGAAACCGTCCGGGGTCACCAGGTAGGTGTTTTCCAAGCCTACCGCCCCCTCCCCCGGAAAAACGAACTTCGGTTCCAGGGTGAACACCATCCCGGGAGCAAGTGCCGTGGGAGACTCCTTGGCGATGAAAGGGACCTCGTCCACCTCGATTCCCACGCCGTGCCCGATGAACTTAGTATTATATCCCGGCGGCCCCATGAAGTTCGCTTCGAATGGGGTTCTGCCTGCGGCCGATACCCCCTCCCGGTAAAGCTCCCCGGCCACCGCGCCTGGATGGATCCCGGCTTCGATGGCGCGCAGCACTCCGACCGCGCACCTGTACGCCTCCTCCATCTTTTCGTCCATCGGCCCGATACTATAGGTCCTGGCCATGTCCACGAGGTACCCGTCCTGGGCCCACATCAGGTCCACGATGATCGGCTCGTTCTCCCGGATCACACGGTACCCCTGCCCTGCGGGAACATAGGGGCTCGACCCTTTTCCCGCCGTGGGGAAATCCGCATAGGAGGGAATCGCGGCGTCGGGACCCGAAATCACGCACCCAAGCCCCGGGTCCTGGTTGAATGCGCGCATCCTCGCTATGGTGGTGTGCCCCTTCGCAACCGCTCTCCCCTGCAGCGCGCCCTGAAGGATCAGTTCGGTGGCGCCGGCTCGGATATCCCCCTGCGCGCTTGAAAGGAGCTCCGCCAGTTTCCTCCCGCACTCCCGGAGCACCCGCGCCTCGTGCGGCGATTTTACCGCCCGGATCTCGCGTACCAGGGAGGAGATGTCCTCGGGCTTCGAATCGGTGAAAACCTGCTGGAAACGCAGGAACGTCCCCACGGGCAGGACGTCCAGTTCGAACCCAACCTTCCCGAAGGCAATCCCTTTGTCCTCAAAGTATTTCTTGACGTCCCTAGGGCCTGCGATCCTGCGGATTTCGGCAAGCGGCGATTCCTCGACGGCCCTTTCGTGGACCCTGCGGACGAAATAGACCGGTTCGCCGATGGCGGGTACGACCAGAATCCCCTGCTGGATCGATCCGGTAAAATAGAAGAGGTCGGCGTTCTGGACGAGGAAAGCGGCGTCCGGCCCGGACTGGCGCATCCGCTCCTGGAGCCTCGCGATCCTCTCCCCGATCTCTTCTGCGGGCGTCAACGCGTACATTCAGGGTTTCTTCTCCTGCTCCCAGATCCTTTCCAGTTCCTGGTACGACTTCGGATACTCGGCCTGGTAGCGCAGGTAAATCGGAATCGGGTACCGTATCCCGCCGGCGTGGGTCTTTTTCAGACCCTCGACGATCTCCGGCCCACGGTCGAACGGAAAGGTGAACGCCATCTCGTCGTCGCCGGTCATCCCGAAGATCCGGTCTCCCGAGCAAGGCAGGATCACCTGGGGCTCGTTCGTCTTCTTTCCCTTGATGACGATGTCCGAGCAATCGCCACGCCCGGAGAAGTCGGATACGATGCTGCCTCCCCTCTTGTAAAGGGCGCCGTTGAGAAGCCGCAAAACCTGGGCGGAGTTGCCATAGACCAGCACCGTGTCCGGGACGTAGCTGATCCTCCCCAGAGGACCGACGACCACGAAGGGGTACTCTCCGAATTCGTACTTCGCAAGCGCACTTTCGAACTTCGCCCCCGCCTCCATGCAGGACGCGTACATCCCGTCGGCGAGCGATCCGGTTTCATAGAACGTGTTGCGCTCCTCGAAGCCGAATACCGCTTTCGCGATCGGACAGGACAGGTCCTCTCCCGAGAAAGCCATCGTCCACCCGTAGCGGCGGGCAATGGATATGGCCTGGCAG
>JACZJB010000038.1 GCA_014860805.1 Anaerolineales bacterium | reverse complement strand
GAGTAGAAAAATGCCCCGCCCGGCGTGACAGATGCAAGGTCCCGCGCGAACGAATCAGGATTGATCGCTATGACAATATCGTTGGCGTCCTGTCGTGCGATGAATCCATCTTTATTCACACGGATGGTATACCAGGTGGGCAGGCCTTGAATGTTGGAAGGGAACAGGTTCTTGCCCGAAACGGGAATGCCCATCTTGAAAATGGACCGCAGGATGGTGTTGTTGGCGGTGGAACTGCCGGAGCCGTTCTTGGTGCCAACAGTGATCGAAAAGTCGTTCACTATCTTGTTCATGAAACTCCTCGTTGGATTCGTCATTGAGACGAAGAAATTAATTGATGAATTAGATCTGTGTGCTCGGAGAGGGCTTTGAAACCCGCTTCTACGTCATTTGCGCAAATGGAATCGACCATTTGTTGATGATAATTCCAGACTTCGGTGAGATAGGTATAGTCGGTGAAAAAGTTCAACCCGACAGTTTCGTAGGCATCCCAATAGGACTGTAAAAGACCTGTAACAAACGGGTTGTTCAGGCGCTGATAAATGGTGAGATGCAATTCGCGATGTTCAGGGTGCGGGATTTCAATAGGGGAGCCGCGCAGTTTTTCCCATGCACGCGACACAAGGTCTTGCAATTTATTGTGGTCTTCAGGGGTCAGTAATTTTACGGCTTCACGCCAATATGCAATTTCAACATGTTGGCGTAAGTCTGCGAAGGCAATGAAATGATCTTTATTTAACGCGATGGCGTAATCGAGACTTTTCAACACTGCTGGCGCGAAATTATATGGCTTGCGCCTCATTCCCGTCCGCGGCTTGACTTCTACAAGCCCAAGCGCTCGCGCCACTTCAAGTTGTT
The DNA here is from genome assembly GCA_014860805.1 of Anaerolineales bacterium. GTDB lineage: Bacteria > Chloroflexota > Anaerolineae > Anaerolineales > Villigracilaceae > Villigracilis. The sequence goes on along the minus strand of JACZJB010000038.1, from coordinate 60,075 downwards.
CCCGCAGGGCTGCCACACCAACACCCAGCTCGCGGCTAAGCTCAGTTAAAGCTGGTAGATTGTTCTCAGCCTCTGGGTGAGCAGCAAGGTATTTGAGAAACTCAGAAATGTTCGGGGAAACACGTTCGCGCAGCATAAAAGTTGATTAATCCGATTAATCGAATTTTACGCCTCCGAAGGCCGTGTGTCAAGGTGTAGTTTGTAATTTTTTGATATGACGGATGGAAAAACAACATCAGGTTTTACATGCGTTCAATGCAGGCGCCAATTGCCGCCACCGGGGGAGCTACACGGCTGAGGAATTCTGCCGAGCGGATGTCCTTGATGGACCAACCGTTCTCGGGAGTGAAGCGAGCTTTCAATTCTTCTTCTGTTACTTTCCGCGGCGTGTTGGATATGGCAAATTCGGTTGCGAATGCAAGCAGGTAGTAACGTCCGCCGGGGCGCAGCGCCAGCGCAAGGTCACGAATGAAGCGGCTGGATTGATCTTCGTCCAGCACATGCAAAAATCCAGAGTCAACGACTGAGCCAAATTTCATTTGCAGAAGCGATGGCTGCAACGCATCTGCCACTTGAAAATTTAATAGCTGCGCCGTCTCGGATGGAAGTGCGCCGACTTTCTCTTGTGCATGAGCAATGGCTGAGTCTACAAAGTCGATCCCAACAACCTGATGCCCAAGTTTTGCCAAATGAATGGCCAGATCACCAGAGCCGCAGCCAACATCCAAAATGGGATTTTCAGGCGGATACTCTGTGAGAAGCGCCGACATTGCGGGTTGAGGTCCTCCAACATCCCAGGGTGGAATTTCCCGATAAATCAAATTAAAAAAAGAAAGCGGGTCGGAACCAAATTTACTCATAAGATTTTCCTTTTACCAGCGTTATTAAGCAGGAGAAGTTCAAAAACAACCTATCCATTAAGATAAGTTGTCAAGAAGTACCAAAAAAGAAGAGAATGGAGCGAAACGGTGCTATGACTTTTTACCGATCAGCCCGAGGATGATTAAAATGACGCTGACACCGCCGAGTACTCCGGAAGCATTTCCAACGATTTGCATCATTGCCTCAGGGTCGGTTGAGCTTGGCGCAACAGTCAACATGATGAAGAAAAATCCAATAGCAAGGGCGAGAAACAAAAATCCAGTAATAACAAACCGCCAATTTCTTTGTCTCATCATAATTCTCCTCTACGATTTTTTCGATTTTAACTTAAACCAGCCAGAGCCCTATGAAATTTGCTGAACAAATTCATCACTCCTCGATAATCCTCACAAACTTGTACTCGGCTTTTGCGCCGCTGGGGTCTGTCAGCGTGAAGGATTCCGGGAAGATGGGAGTTGGGTTTGGGTTGGGATCTTCGATAACTTTGAAATTATCACAGATCGGTAGACCTTTATGGATGTAAGCCATCCAGCCGCGCTCTGCCACATTGACTCCGTCCACAGATGTGACTTTGAGCCATTTGTCGCCTTTTTTTACTTCACTGCCATCCGCAGGCGCCTCCCAAATTTCGTCGCCGACGATCAATTGTCCGCGGGAGTAGGAGGTGACCACGCTTGAAAAGGTGTTGTGGTCACTGCGCATTCTTGTTCCGCTGCTGATGGGGGTCATGCTGTACTGGGTCATGAGACTCTCCTGTATTCCACCAATGTATTGCCGAATTTTGCAATGAGGTTAGCTTGTACTTGTGTAGTTGGATACCGCGCCAAAAAATCCGCTTCGGTGCCTTTGAAGTAGTTCAGGTCAATGTTCTTGCTTTCGACACCGAACAGAGTTCCGTCACCGTTGTCTGTAAATTGCCAGTAGGTCCAGTCCTCCCAAATTGGTGGTACGCGCGGCGCATCTGTATTGTAGGCTGCAATCCATAACGGGTATTGGGAAAAATACGTCACGCCGGCGGCAAGTTCCTGCCAGTAATAATAGCCTGTGTATACACCAAGTTTTTTATCGGGAAGCAGAATCTTCAAGCGTTCCATGAAATCAAACCAATGCCGCCAGCCAGTGTAAGCTCCGCCGTAGCGGTCTTCAAAGTCGCACCAAAGTTCCATTTCACCGGTGTCGTTGCCGAGCACTTGCGCCCATTTTTCCGCCTGGCGTTTTGGGTTGGCGCGGCTGTCATAGAACCAATAGGAGCCGCGCAACAACCCCGCTTGTTTTGCGTGCAGCCATGAGGTTTTGAATTTGATATCCTCCCAGAGATTCTGACCCGCACGGATGATAACCCCGCGGGTCATTTGCGCCATTTTTTCAAAGTTGATTTCCTGCGGCGTGGTTGGGTCATCCTGCCAGAAACTGATGTCGGGCAGTTTGAATGACGTTAGGAAAAATTCCTTTGGCGGTTGGATGATGGGAGCGGGCTGGTGTGATTTGTCCATTGTATATTATGGGGTAGTTGCCATTATAAATGTACTTAATCGAAAAAGCGACCTCGCAAGCGAAGTCGCTTTTTCGAAAAACAAGACCTTAATTATTCAACGCGCCCTGATTTACCCAATCAATGATCAACTGGAGCTCTTCAGGGGTGACGGGGGCTCCACGGTTCGGCATTTCACCGTCTACAATCAATTGGACGAGCAAACTGTCTGCGGCATTGCCAGCCTCGATCACCGGTCCGTTGCGCGAACCTGCAAAGATATTTTCATACGTCTGCATATCCAAACCTTCCTTGGTCTGTTCGACACCATGGCACTTGATACAGCGCGCATCAAAAATGGGCTTGATGTTATTGACGAAACTGACCCCGGCAGGCGGCTGAACGTCAGTGCTTGTTGCCGCTTCTGTCGCAGGGACGGCTGTTTCGGTTGCTGCCGGTATGTCCGTCGGCTGGGAAACTGCTTCGGTTGGTGCGGCAGGCTCCGTCGCGGACTGAGGCGCTTGTCCACCGCAAGCCGAAAGTGTAATTGCAAAAATCAAAACTGCGATGATCAAAATTTGTTTTTTCATTTTCATCCTTTTTGTTTTTATACAGACGTGTTGAAGCCGTAAAATTTACACGATTTACTTGAGAAGATGATGAAGAAAATGTGTGAATTCTTCTTCGACCGCTATTCCTGTGCTTTTTTTCGCAAAGTATAGGAAGTCTGAACAAGGTAAGGTATAATCACGTGGCCTCATGGTAGGCGTAAATTCATTTCAAGGCTGAGTATGGCAGGCGCATTCAAACTTCCCAACGAATATTGGTCATCGGTTCAAGTCACCCCGCAAGACGTTGAAAATCTTCATACCTTTCTCTTTGAGCGTGAGACGCCTTTAACAACGGGCGATCTTGCTTCTGAATTTGTCGAGGCGCGTATTCGCGCGGAGCGGAAAGCCGCAGAGAGCAGCCGCAAGGCAGCCGGTAAAACCTTTTTGCCGAAGGAAACGTATGCGGTTGGCGACGAGCTTGTTTTCCCTGCGCTGGAGTGGAAGCGTGGAAAAGTTACAGCCGTGCGCGCAGGAATGAATCCATCCGTCAGCGAATTTGATGTGCTGACCGTTGAAATGGAAGACAGTTCAGAGCGTATGTTTGCGGCCCGTCTCGAAACTCATTTATTGAACGATGCGCCGCTCGTTACACCTGAAAGTGATGAAGTTAGTTCCGCGTTGATTTTGCGTGAACATGCGGAGACGATTGAAAAGAAATTGGAATCTGCATTCAATGCAGATGAAGGCTTGGTGAAGATCGCTGGACGCTGGTTCCCTCGCGCGCTGTTGATCGACATCAACCAAGGTCAGCTAAATCTCGCTGAAGCGGTTTTGGATATGTCTGGCGGGGAACCATTGCAGGCGGACGCGTTGATAAAAGAGATAGAGCTGCCCACGGGAGTGAATCCCAAGTTGGCAGAATTTTCTTTGAATTATGCCTTGCAGGATGATGACCGCTTCGATGAGGTTGGTCCAGCGGGCCAGGTACTTTGGTGCTTGCGCCGCCTTGAACCTGATTTTGTGCGTGAAATCCCACCGCCTTTGCGTTACATTGAGATCGAACATGACCGCGATCAATTAACCCCTGCGATGAAAAACCTCGAATCGCAGTTGGACGATGAATTGACGCCGTCCGAAGACCTTGATCCTCGCGAGGAAATTTCCTCGATCACAATTTCACTTATCTATCCGCACCTCCGCGCAGGGACATTGCCCATGTCACCCCGTGCGCGCAAGTTGTTTCCAACTGCTTACGAAACCCAGCGTGTGCGCTTCACTCTCGTGGACGGCAAGACGAAACAACGCATCCCTGCCTGGGTTGTGCTCAAGCATGGATATGTCTTCGGTCTGCGCGAATGGTACAAAGCGCACTCATTAATTCCAGGCTCTCTTGTTCAATTGCGTAAAGGTGAACAGCCCGGTGAAGTAATTGTGGAAGTGAAAAGCCAGCGTTCCTCGAAAGATTGGGTGCGTACTGTCATGGTCGGCACGGATGGCGGATTTATTTTTGCCATGTTGAAACAACCTATCACTGCTGAATTCAACGACCGCATGGTTATCCATGTGCCCGATTTCAAGACCCTGGATCCCGTTTGGGAGAAGAAACGTTCGTTTGAAGATTTGGTACTGCTTGTCATGCGTGAATTGACGAAGTCAAATCCACAAGGGCATGTGCATGCGCAGGAATTATATGCGGCAGTCAATCTTGTGCGCCGCGTGCCGCCTGCTCCATTGTTTGCCCTGCTGGCGACCAACCCAGTCTTTAAGCATGTGGGCGACCTGCACTTCCGCCTCGATATGGAGGTTGAATGAGCCTGCTAAAACCAAGTACAAAAACTCCTTTTCACATTGATTTCGAATGGTGGAAGAAAAGCGAAAGAGATTGGCATGTTTTCCTGCGTTCTTTATTGTGCCAGGAGCATCAGGACGCCTTTGCAAGTGTTGAAGAAGGAGAGATGATCGATTGGATCGATCCTCAAACCGCAGAAGTGAAACCGGTCGATGGTGTGCAGCATGCATTGATGAGTCACTGTGCGATGCTCCCCGAATTTTCGAGCGAACGAACCGCCATGGTTGAAGCCATCTTCCGAACATTTTTGGTGAATGGAAATATTCCCATGTCTGCCGAAGACCTGGCCAAACGATTGGGCAGGCCGGCGGATACTATCTTGAAAACCATTGCGGGCCCACGTGTCTATCGCGGATTAAGACCTTACCAGGCGCCGGAACCCGTCTCGTCTGCGGCGAGCGAGTAAAATGGTGTTATTGCCCCCGTAGCTCAATGGACAGAGCAACTGCCTTCTAAGCAGGAGGTTCTGGGTTCGAATCCCGGCGGGGGCGCTATATGCACGTGAGCGAACTAGAAGGAGAAAGACCATGCCAACCATTATTCGCAGATCAAGTGAGGCGTTGATGGACTTTCGCCGCGAAATCCTGCAGGCCGTGAACTGGCAGGTGCGTTCAAATGTCTGGAGCCCTCCTACAGATGCCTACGAAACAGAAAATGCTTTCATTGTCCGCATGGAGATAGCGGGGATGCGCGAAGAGGATTTTGAAGTCACACTTGAAAATGACACACTTCTAATCGTCGGCTCACGCTCCGACCTCTCCGAAAGACGGGCATATCATCAGATGGAAATACGTTTCGGAAAGTTTGCAACAGCCGTGAGCCTGGCCGGACCCGTTCAGACTGAAAATGCACAGGCCGAATACAAAGACGGCTTTCTGACGATCATTCTCCCAAAAGCGAAACCAAATCAGATCAAGGTTGAATAAAAACATGCCTGCACAAAGATGGCAATCTGGCATACACGAATTTTTTCAAAAAATTGGCGAAACCGACGAGGACTTAATGAACACATTTATGGCGTCGGTTTTATCGCGATTCCAAAAAAAGGATGACGCTTCTTCCGACCCGCAAGAGGATGGCAAAGACGAAGGGCAGAAATTCCCCGACGTGCTCCCCATCCTGCCTTTGCGCGGCGTGGTCGTCTATCCCAACACCGCCGTCCCATTGACAGTAGGGCAGCCGCGCTCCATCAAACTGGTGGATGATGTTGTCGGCGGCGATAAATTGGTCGGTCTCGTTGCTGCGCTGGATCCTGAAAAGGAAACGCCGGGTCCAAACGAGTTGTATCAGATTGGTACGATAGCGACCGTCCATCGTCTGCTGCGCGCTCCAGACGGAACAGTCCGTTTGCTTGTGCAGGGGATGCAGCGCTTCCGGCTGGGTGAGTTCGTTGAAGAAGAACCCTATTTGAAGGCGCATGTCCACCTGCTGCCGGAAATTGAAGAAAAAAATATCGAGACGGATGCTCTCGCCCGCAATGCGCGTGACCAGTTCCAGCAAATCACGCAAATGATCCCGTCTTTCCCAGATGAGCTGGTGAGTTCGATCACTTCGCTCGAAGACCCGCTTCAAACCGCGTACACCATTGCCAATTTCCAGCGCATTGAGTTGAAAGATGCACAGGAAATCCTTGAGTTGGATTCGGTCTATGAAAAACTGAAAAAGCTGATCGGTTTGCTCGTCCGCGAAGCGGAAGTGTTGCAGATCGGTCAGAAGATTCAAAACGAAGCGCGTGGAGAGATCGAAAAAGTCCAACGTGAATACTTCCTGCGTGAGCAGATGAAAGCCATCCAGCGTGAGTTGGGTGAAAGAGATGAACAATCCGAAGAGACCGAGGAATTTCGCAAAAAAATAGAAGATGCGAAAATGCCCGAGGAAGCGTTGAAGCAGGCTAAAAGGGAGTTGGATCGTCTTTCCCGTTTGCCGACCGCTGCTGCAGAGTACGGGGTCATTCGCACGTATTTGGATTGGCTCGTCACTCTTCCGTGGTCAAAATCCACGGCGGATAATTTGGAAATCGGGCATGCCCGCGAGATTTTGAATAAGGATCATTATGGTCTTGAGGATGTAAAAGACCGCATTCTTGAATTCCTTGCCATTCGCAAACTGCGTATTGACCGCAAGGATGATAAAAAGGAAGAATCCACAGATGTGATTCGCCGTGATCGCGAAGGTGTCATTCTGTGCTTTGTTGGCCCGCCTGGTGTTGGTAAAACTTCGCTGGGGCAATCCATTGCGCGTGCGATGGAGCGGAAGTTCATCCGCGCCTCTTTGGGTGGCGTACGTGACGAAGCTGAAATTCGCGGACATCGCCGCACATATATCGGCGCCATGCCGGGTCGGATATTACAATCCCTGCGGCGTGTGGATTCGAAGAACCCTGTCTTCATGCTTGATGAAGTGGATAAGCTGACCAATGATTTTCACGGTGATCCCGCTTCGGCTTTACTTGAAGTGCTTGATCCCGAGCAGAACAGTGAATTCCGCGATAATTATCTGGAAGTGTCGTATGATCTTTCGCAGGTGTTTTTTATTACCACTGCGAACACGCTGGAGACCATTCCGCGTGCCTTGCGTGACAGAATGGAAATCATCTTTCTTTCCGGTTATACCGAGAATGAGAAGATGGCCATCGCCCGTGGATATTTGATCCCGCGCCAAATTCGCGAGAACAGTTTGCGCGAAGATGAAATTAAGTTTACAGACGATGCTTTGCAGATGATCGTGCGTCAATATACTCGTGAGGCGGGTGTCCGTAATTTGGAACGCAAGATTGGCGCAGTTTGCCGCAAGGTTGGTACGAAAATCGCTGAAGGCAGTGTGGAAAAGTTCGAGATCACTCCCAAGCTTGTGGAAGAGTATCTTGACCATCCCATTTTCCTGGGCCCCGAAGAGTTGAATAAGCGCATTTCTATTCCAGGAGTTGTACCCGGCTTGGCGTGGACTTCCTTCGGTGGTGATGTGCTTTTTATTGAAACAACTTCCATGCCCGGTGGACGCGGTTTTCAGGTAACGGGTTCGATTGGCAATGTCATGCAGGAATCAGCACGCGCGGCATTGTCGTATGTCCGATCACGGGCTGACTCTCTGAAAATTCCGCGGGAATTCTTTGAAAAACACGATATCCACATGCATATTCCTTCCGGTGCGCAGCCAAAGGATGGCCCATCTGCGGGAGTGACGATGGCCACTTCTTTGGTGTCACTCGCTACCGGCCGCAAGGTCAAGGCTCAGATCGGCATGACTGGCGAGATCACTTTGCGAGGTCAGGTTCTTGCTATTGGCGGCGTCAAAGAAAAAGTATTGGCTGCTCATCGCAATGGATTAACTACAATTATCATCCCCAAATACAACGAACCGGATGTGGACGATGTCCCCGACGAAATCAGGAAAAGTATGAAATTTATTTTTGCAGAGACCGTGGACGACGTGATTAACGCAGCGTTGGAAAAAGCAAGGGCTGAATCGAAACTGGTTGCAAAGCCGGCAAAGAAAAAAATGAAACCAGCAAAGGCAAGGAAAAATGGCGCAAAAAATACTGCTCGCAGAAGATGATATCACCATGGTTTCCCTGTTGAAGACATTGCTCAAAATGGAAGGTTTTGAGGTGGTGGCTCTTCAAGCAGACGCAGATGTGCCCGCGGCTGTACGGAAGGAAAGACCGGATGTCCTTTTGTTGGATGTTCATCTTTCACGCCAAAGCGGCTTGGAGATTTTAGATGTGCTCAGAAGCTCTTCTGACATAAAAGATGTTCGCGTGGTCATGTCCTCTGGAGCAAGTTTGAAAGAGGAGTGCATCAGCCGCGGCGCAAATGGATTCCTGCTCAAGCCATTCATGCCTGATGACCTCATCACCATTTTGAAACAAACCATCCGCTCTTCATGAACGATTCACAGATAACCATTCGTGAGTTTTTCTTTGCAAATGATTATGAAGGCACAATAACATTCTGGCGCGGAATCGAAAAAGGGATGAATGTTGGGCGTTCGGATTCGCCAGAAGAAATCCAAAAAAAACTTGAGCGCGACCCCGATCTGTTTTTGATCGCGGAAAGTGAAAACCAGATAGTGGGAACCATCATCGGTGCATTCGATGGTCGACGCGGCATAATCTATCACCTTGCTGTTCATAAAAACTATCGCGGACGCGGAATCGGCGGACAGCTTCTTGCTGAAGTTGAGAAGCGCTTGCAAGCCAAGGGTTGTCTCAAATGCCTGTTGCATGTCCTCGAAGGCAATACCGAAGCCATGGAGTTTTACAAAAGCCGCGGCTGGCAGCGCAATACGGATGACGTTGTATTTGCAAAAGAGTTTTTTACATGATTCGATTTGGAATTTTGACTCTCTCTGACCGCTCCTCCCGCGGGGAAAGGGAAGATGCTTCCGGCCCCGCCCTTGCGCTTCTCATCCGCGCCCAAAACTGGTCGGTCGTCAAGGAGCACATCCTCCCCGATGAAGAATCTGCCATCCGAACTATTTTGGCCGAATGGGCCGACAGCGGTAATTTTGATATCATCCTCACCACCGGCGGCACAGGGTTCGCCCCTAGAGACGTCACGCCTGAAGCCACACGCGCAGTCATTCAACGGGATGCGCCAGGTCTTGCAGAAGTAATGCGTGCTGAGAGTCTCAAGAAGACCCCGCACGCCATGCTTTCACGCGCCATTGCCGGCATTCGCGGACGGACCCTCATCATCAACCTGCCGGGCAGCCCTAAAGGCGCTGTAGAAAACCTGCAAACGGTGATCCCAGTCCTGCCGCATGCCGTTCAATTGCTCAAGGATGATCCATTTTCCGAAGCCTCCCACTGAGAGATGGTCACTGGACATTGCTCCGAACTCATTGGTATAATCCGCCCGCTCTTAATAAAAATCACTACTCAAGGAAAGCAAGCATGATCGATGTAAATGAACTTCGCAAAGGCGTCACATTCGAATTGGACGGCAACCTCTACAAGGTTGTGGATTACAGCCATAACAAAACAGGCAGGGGCAATGCCACCATCCGTGTGAAAGCCCGCAACTTATTGACCGGTGCCAATATTGAACGCACCTTCAACTCCGGCTTGTCCGTGCAGGATGTCAGCCTGGATTTTGCCAACGTCTCTTATTTGTACAACGATGGCGACCTGTACTACTTCATGGACAACATCACTTTCGAGCAGCCTGGCATCAAAAAAGAATCGCTTGGCGACAGCGCGCAATTCCTCAAGGAAGGCATGGAAGTCAAGTTAACCTTTTACAAAGGGGAAGCCATTGACATTGAACTCCCAACCTCTGTCGATTTGAAGGTTGTCGAGGCCGAAATGGCTATTCGCGGAGATACTGCAACAGGTGTAACCAAGAAGGTTATCACTGAAACTGGAGTGACCGTGCAATGCCCGAACTTTGTTAATGTCGGTGACACCATCCGTGTGGACACTCGCACAGGCGAATACATTACCCGCGTGTAAATGAAATTATGAAGACTCCCGCCGGGCGAGAATGCCCACACTTCTACGGAGATTACTATCGCGGCCGTAACGTGGAAGAATGCCGTTTGCTGGAAGCGCAGGGACAATCCTGGTCTCGTGACTTATGCAGTTCCTGCCCTGTGCCGGACATCGCGCGTGCCAATTCCTGTGCGCACATGAAATTGAAGGTAAAAGTCGGACGGCCGATTGCCGCCATCTTTCAACGTCGTGTGCAAGTCAGCGCTTTCTGCGAAAAATCAAAACGGGATGTCTCGGAACCGGAGGTGGGGTGCGGCGAATGCCATGCCCTGCCATTTAAATTTGAAGTAAAAGAATAACCCCAGACTCCGGGGGAGTCTAATGCCCATGACGCTAACACTCCTGCTAGACCTTGACGACACCCTTCTCAATACAAATTTACAGGCTTTTGTCCCAGCATATTTTCAAGCGTTATCCAGCGAACTTGCAGCGCATGTTGCTCCGGAGATGATGCTCCGTGCTTTGGTTAATGGAACACGCATGATGAATGAAAGCGATGACTTTTCTCGCACCTTAAAGACGGTTTTTGATGCGGAATTTTATCCGCAGCTTAATATTTCCCCCAACGAGTTGCAATCCGCAATCGAGAATTTTTACGACAATATTTTTCCAAACCTGGCGGGTCTCACTTCCAAAATTTCCGAAGCGAAGCCATTTGTGGATTGGGCAATTTCGAAAGGCTATCGTATTGCCATAGCCACCGATCCGTTATTGCCAACCAAGGCAACACATCATCGCTTGCGTTGGGCTGGGTTCGATCCTCGACAGTTTGAGCTCGTTTCAACGTATGAATGTTTTCATTTTTCAAAAACACATCCTGCATATTATGCCGAAGTCCTCGGCCGCATGGGCTGGCCTGAGGGACCTGTATTAATGGTGGGAAATGACCTGGAGCGAGACATCATCCCGGCGAAAACGCTTGGGCTGGCTGCATTTCACATTGATGTAGAGTCCGCCTCCAGTTTTGGACCTGAAGCGGGTCCTCGTGGCAATTTGGCGGATCTGCGGCTGTGGCTTGAGTCCGTTGATCTCTCGTCTCTGATGCCATCTTTTAAATCAATTGAGTCCATTCTTTCGCTGGTCACCGCAACCCCTGCTGCGTTAAATGGGTTGTTGCACGGGCTAGATTCTGCCGCGTGGTCTCATAAGACCGCCCATGACGATTGGTCGCTGACTGAATTGATTTGTCATCTGCGGGATACCGAGCGGGAGATCCATCATATGCAGATTGACCTGTTCAAAGAACAAAACGAACCGTTTATCCCGCGGCCTGATACAAGCGTGTGGGCCAGCCAGAGGGATTATTTAAAAGAAGATGGCGCGCTGGCATTAAAGGAATTTAACGACGCCAGACGTGAGACGGTCAACCTTTTGAAAAATATTGCAATGGAAGACTGGGAGCGAAGGGCGCGCCATGCCATTTTCGGGCCGACAAATTTTCTTGAAGTGATCAGCTTCTTTGCGGATCATGACCGAATGCATATTCAGCAAGCCTGGGCAGCTTTAAGAAAAATGTAATAAAACAGCGTGTCTTCACGCGTGTCGCAGGGTTATAGGGTATTAAGGACAAGTTTGCCTTGTCCTTATTTATTATATTGATAGCGATACTCATATAAGGAGAGCACGAATGAGAAAACGTGTAGTTTTAACAGGACTGGGCTGTGTGAGCCCGGTTGGGAATAATGTAAAAGATACCTGGGAGGCTTTGCTGGCGGGAAAGTCTGGCGCAGCTCCCATTACTGCATTTGACGCCGGCGCGCATAAGACTAGATTTGCTGCCGAAGTAAAAGGGTTTGATGCGGCGGCTTTATTTGGCTCGCGTGACGCCCGCAAGATGGATCGCTTTACTCAATTTGCCACAGCAGCGACTCTTGAAGCGCTTGAGCATGCCAACTTTAAAATTGACGAATCGAACCGAGATCGTGTGGGTATTTTGATCGGCACAGGCATTGGCGGAATTATCACCCTGTTGGAGCAATATGATGTTTTGCGGGAACGCGGTCCGGAGCGAGTCAGCCCGTTCCTTATCCCGATGATGATCTCAGATAGCGCCGCTGGTAATATTGCCATCCGCGTGGGTGCGCGCGGACCTAATATGTCTCTGGCAACCGCCTGTGCTTCTGGTACAAACTCGCTTGGTGAGGCTGCAGAGATGATTCGGCGCGGCTCAGCGGATGTGATGATCGCAGGCGCGTCGGAAGCTGCGATCACTGCCGTATCCATGGCAGGAATGAACGTGATGACAGCCCTTTCCACTCGTAACGATGATCCCCAAAAAGCGTCTCGTCCATTCGACAAGGATCGGGATGGATTCTTGATGGGAGAGGGATCAGGTATCGTCATTCTCGAGTCTCTTGAACATGCTCAGGCGCGTGGAGCCAAGATCTTATGTGAGTTTAGCGGCTACGGTACAACAGACGATGCGCACCATATTTCTGCCCCTGCTGAAAATGGCGCGGGCGCTGCCATCTCCATGAGCCTGGCGCTTGAAAATGCGGGACTTAAACCTGCCGATGTGAGCTATATTAATGCTCATGGCACGTCCACGTATTTAAATGACAAAAGCGAAACCGCCGCCATCAAAACTGTGTTTGGAGAGCAGGCATATAAAACCCCTGTTTCCTCCACAAAATCCATGACCGGTCATTTGTTGGGAGCCTCAGGCGCATTGGAAGGTATTATCAGCGCCCTGGCGATAGCGAACAACATTTTGCCCCCAACAATAAATTACGAAACCCCAGACCCCGTCTGTGACCTGGATTATGTCCCCAACCAACCGCGCAAGACCACGGTGAATCATGTCATGTCCAATTCCTTTGGTTTTGGCGGACATAATGCCACTCTGATCCTAAGCCGCTATCAATAAAGGAGCAAGAATGCCATTCGCGCATATTACAGGCTGGGGTATTAGCGTGCCTGAACCCGTTCTTACCAATGAAGATGTTTCCAAGATGGTGGATACCAATGATGAATGGATTCGCTCCCACACAGGCATTCACGAGCGTCACATTGCCCGCGAGAATGAATTTACTTCAACACTTGCCGTGGAAGCTGCCATCAAAGCCTTGCAGTCTGCCAACCTTGCCCCAACGGAATTGGATTTGATCATTGTTACCAGTTCCTCTCCTGAATATATTTTCCCTGCGACAGCCTGCCTTGTGCAGGATCAGATCGGGGCAACGAAGGCGGGCGCATTTGACTTGTCTGCAGCCTGTTCTGGTTTCATTTACGCCACCAACATGGCAGCTCAAGCCATCCGCAGCGGATCGATCAAAAACGCGCTGGTAATTGGTTCTGAAACCCTTTCCCGCTTCACCAACTGGAAGGATCGCAATACCTGCATCCTCTTCGGCGATGGGGCTGGCGCGTTTGTGTTGCAGGCCAGTGACAACCCGGGCGGGCTGCTTTCCGCCGTAATGCATTCGGATGGTTCTGGCGCTGATTCGTTGACACTGCTTGGTGGCGGCGCGCGTTACCCGGCAACAGAGACGACGATCCATGAAGGCAAGCATTTCATCCAGATGGACGGGAAGGCCGTGTTCCGCTTTGCCACCCGCGTTATGGGGCAGGCGATCAAAGAATCCCTCGATCTGGCCGGGCTTAAGCTGGATGATGTTCAGTGGATCATCCCGCATCAGGCGAATTACCGAATCATTGAGACAGCGGCGAAATTATTAAAAACGCCCCTTGACAAGTTTGTGATCAATATCGAGCGCTACGGCAACACTTCCACTGCCTCCATTCCGATTGCCACTGTAGAAGCAGTGGAGGCCGGGCGGGTGAAACCCGGGGACAAGATTGCTTTTGTGGGGTTTGGGGCTGGGCTTACCTGGGGCGCCATGGTGGTCGAATGGACAGGCTCCATCCCTGCGAAGAAACAAGTGCACCCGGAACAATATCGTTTATTTGCACGTTTGCGCTCATTTGTGCGCCGCGCCCTTCGCTTCATCGAAGGTCTCTTCTCGCGCAGGGAACTCTAACCAGTTTTTCATTGAGTTGTGGTACGATACGATTGAAAATAAACTAAGGAGTGTTCTATGTTAGGTCTTCCGCGTGGTTCAGAATGGATTGTCATCCTCGTTATCGTCGTCCTGCTTTTTGGCCCGGGTCGTATTGGAAAAATCGCCGGGGAACTTGGTCGCAGCATTAAGTCTTTTCGTGAAGGGTTGAGTGGTGGGGAAGAAGAAAAGAATGAAAAGCCCGAAGAAGAGGAAAAGAAATAAAATAGTACATAATAAAGAGGCTCCCTGAACTCAGGGAGCCTCTTTTGTTTCATCTAGTAGTCCAGTTCTTTTACCGCTTTATCCTTTAACATCTTCAGGACGAACTTTTCATGATTCTTTGGCGCGCCTATGGTTTTCCATGAACTGATGATGGACTTTTCAGTTTTGGTCTGGTGATGTTCAAAGACCCGCAGTTCGCATTCGTCGATTGTGCTTTGTACTTTGTCCACTGTCTTGAAGTCACTGCTGTTTAAGACGATTCGATACGAGCGGGCTTCACGGATTTTGTCAATACGTCTTTCAATTTGCGGGAATACAAGCAGGACCAAAAGTGTAAGGGCTGTAGCGGCTAAAACAAAATATATCTGTCCCGCACCAATTCCCATGCCCAATGCTGCAGAAAGCCAGATGGTCGCAGCTGTGGTCAATCCTGCGATCCGTCCGCCGTCTCGTACGATGGCGCCGGCACCCAGAAAGCCAATGCCCGTCACGATATTTGCGGCAATGCGCGTTTGCGTAAAACCTGCATCCATGCTTAAGGAAAAAATAGTAAACAGCGTTGACCCCAGCGTGATCAATATGATCGTGCGAAACCCGGCAGCTTTATCTTGATATTCCCGTTCCGCGCCGACAATGCCGCCCACCAGAACGGCAGCCCCGATCTTTATCAGGTTTTCAAGAAATAGTGGTTCCATTTTTTACCCTTCAAGAATTTAATTGATTGATGAATATTTCAGTATCTGTGGTGGGCTGTTTACACACGAACCCTTCGCAAACATACGCAGTTGTCTTGCCGCCTATCATTTCCCTGTTATGCAGCAGAGCAGGGGAGTCCTCCAGCACAGGATGGGAAGAGGCGGCACTTACCATGTTGGGCCTGTATTCCGCCCGAAGGATATTTAGCATTCGCGGCAAGTTTTCATCCTGCGCTTCACCCAAAACCGCAACCTGTTTCGCGTTTCCCACAGCAAATTCCGCAGCTGACAGCCAGTTTGCAAAACCGAGTGGATAGCGCAAAGCGAAACTCGTGATCAACAATAAAGATTTTTCTGCAATATCGCGGTACTTTCCTTCGTCTGTGTATGCCGCCAATTTCATCAAGGCCGCGCAAGCCAGAGAATTCCCTGATGGCGTGGCATTATCCTGAGCTTCCTTGGGACGGATGAGCAGTACCTCGCCATCGTGAGGGGTGTCAAAAAATCCGCCCTCTGGGTCGCTAAAGCGCTCGATCATTTCATCGGCAAGTTCTTTTGCGGATATAAACCATTTATTATTGAAGTCTGTTTGATAGAGTTCAAGGAGACCCAAAATCAAAGCGGCGTAATCTTCGAGGAAGGCTTTGTTTGTGGTTTTTCCATCCCGCCATGCGCGGAAAAGGATGCCGTTGGGTCTTAGTTCTGAAAGCAAAAACTCTGCGTTGCGCGTAGCAAGAGAGAGATAATCGCTCGCATGAGTGCTTGAGCCTGCCAGAGCTCGAGCCGCTTCTGCAAACGCTGCGAGCATGAGCCCGTTCCATGAGGTGAGGATTTTGTCGTCTGTGCCTGGGCGAACCCGCATGGAACGGGCAGCCAAAAGTTTGGAATGAGACTCTGCCAGTTTTTCAGGTACAGCTTCCAGATTAATTTTGAAGCGGGCAGCGAGTGCAGAATCATCCATTTCTCGATGGAGCACTGTTTTACCTTCCCAGTTTCCATCGGTGATGATCCCGTACGCTGCTTCGAAAAAATCTGATTTATCCTGCAGCACATCGCGAATTTCCGTCAGTGACCAAGTGTAGAACTTTCCCTCTTCACCTTCCGAGTCTGCATCAAGAGAGGAATAAAAGCCGCCTTGTTCGTGCGTCATTTCGCGTGCAACAAAATCGAGAGTTTCTTCTGCAATTCGTTGGAAGTCAGGTTCCCGTGTAACCTGCCAGGCGTGTAAATATGTGCGAGCAAGCAGCGCGTTATCATATGTCATTTTTTCGAAATGCGGAACTCTCCATAAGTTGTCTGTGCTATACCGCGAGAAACCGCCGCCGACCACATCATACATGCCGCCACGCGCCATGGCTTGCAGACAGTGTTTGATCAGCTTTAAATATTCATCGTTTTTTGTGGCGACAGAATGATGCAGCAGGAATTCGAGCGCCATGGCTTGCGGAAATTTCGGCGCATCGCCCCAGCCGCCGTATCCCCAGTCGTAAGAGGATTGCATGGCTTTTGCAATTGCGTTCAAGTGATCAGTGGTGAGCGAGTCGGTACTTTGAGTTCTGATCTGAGTTTGCAAATGGGTGCTGACTTGGAGTCCCGTTTTTTCAACTTCGGCGCGATCATTTTTCCAGGCGTTGGCGAGTCCGCTTAGGATATCTTTGAAGGAAGGCATGTTGAAGCGCCGCACTGGCGGGAAGTATGTGCCTGCATAGAATGGTTTCAGGTCAGGCGTGAGGAAGACTGACATAGGCCAGCCTCCTGAGCCCGTCATCGCCATGACGGCTTGCATATAAATTCCATCAATGTCAGGGCGTTCTTCGCGATCCACTTTTATGTTGACAAAATGCTCGTTCATGAATTTTGCGATTTCTTCGTCTTCGAAGGATTCGTGCGCCATGACGTGGCACCAGTGACAAGCCGCGTACCCGATGCTAAGAAAGATGGGCTTGTCTTCGGCTTTGGCTTTATCGAGCGCTTCTTTTTCCCAGGGATGCCAATCCACTGGGTTGTTTGCGTGTTGAAGCAGGTATGGGGAGGTGGTTGCTGTTAGCTTGTTCATAAAGTGGGCAAATTATACTTTATGGGGGATTAACACCTGACTGTCCGTGGTTATAATATTGGGTAAAATCATTTATTAATAAGGAGAAAGAGATGAAAAAATATAGTGCTTTACTCGCAGTTACCGTTTTGATTTTCGCTTCCCTTGCCTGCCAGACAGTGTTGGGAGGAGGCAACGGCATTGATCAAACTGAAAGCCTGCCGCCATTTGAGTATTCCGGAGATACCCCTGATGCCACGGCTGAAGCTACAGAAGAATCATTTGACCCCGGCTTTTCTTTTGGGGGCGATTCTGAATTCCCCATGCCTGAGGATGCTTCGAACGTTGTCAGCGTGGCTGGAACCGTCAACTTCCAGACCAAACTTAGCTTGGAAGAGGTAATGGCTTTTTATCGCGATACGTATGGCAAACAGGGTTTCACAGAACGTGAGCTCTTGACCACTGTCACAGATGGTGTTTTCAGTTTTGTGTTTGACGGTGACCCAGGCGGCAAGGCGATAGTCATCCAGGGCGTTGACCTTGGCGATGGCACTGTAAATGTAAATATTCGGCTAGAGGATGTGTAGTTTGATCTAGTAAATGATCCGATGCAGAAATTGCATCGGATCATTTTAGATTTTTACTTCGCTCCATTTTCTAAGGGAATTTACAAGGAACACCTTTGTGCATTTTTGCAGCTCACCTTTTTGGATAACTCGTTCTTTGATTTGCTTTGTCTCCAGCAAATGAGCACGGAATGTTCCAGCCAGTAGTCCGCAGGAGATTGGAGGAGTGAATAATTCGCCGTTCATTTCGACTACAAGATTGCCTATGGTGAATTCCGTGAGTTCTTCTTTTTCATTGAAGAGCAAAACATCGTTGAAGCCGCTTTGCGGGGTGGGATAGATGTCTCGGCGCGTGGTCTTGTGAAAGAAAAATACGTCGTGTGAATTAATGGGCTGATCCGCGAGATGGACTTTGAATACTTTTTTTTCTGGACGATAGTCTTTTGACTCTGCTGAAAATTCGCCAAATCGGTCTAGAAAAACTTTTACGCGTTTCGGCGAATTATATCCGCTGGCAAAGTTGTTAAGAAAATTCCTGAATGTCTCATTTGAAAATGGAAAATCAAAGTAATCCGCCGAATCTTCCATGCGGTCGATATGCCTTTCTAATAGGAAAAATCCTTGATCGGGAGTCCACAACATAGTTTCAAAAAGCGAGAACTCCTGAGGACGTTCCGTCAAAACTCGGGCTTTGAGCAATGCTTCGCTGTATTCATCCGTGCTGGCCGAGTCCCAGACAATGCCACCGCCAATACCGTACTCAGCTTGTCCTTTTCCTTTATCAATCAGCGCCGTGCGTATAGCCACATTGAATTGCGCTTTACGGTTTGGAAAAATGTAACCTATACTGCCCGTGTAAACCTTTCGAGGAGTGGTTTCTAATTCTGAAATGATCTTCATTGTGCTGACCTTTGGCGCGCCCGTGATGGATGCACAAGGGAAAAGGGCGGAGAAAATTTCAGTCAGCGGGGCTTTTGTTTTTGCTTGCACGCTGGATGTCATTTGGAAAAGGGTTGAGTATTTTTCGATCTGGAACAACTCAGGAACGTGGACGCTGCCAATTTCGGCAACCTTCCCCAGGTCATTGCGGATCATGTCCACGATCATCACATTTTCGGCGCGGTTTTTTACCGAACCATGCAGCCAGTTCATTTGTTCTTTATCTTCCTGCGTCGTCCGTCCGCGTTTGACCGTCCCCTTCATGGGATTACTGAAAATCCTGTCCCCATCTAGTTTGAAGAATAATTCTGGTGACGCGGAACAAATAATATGATTGTCCGTATTGAGGTAAGCCGCATATTTATTTTGAGACTTCGCAAGATGTAAAAATAATTGCCAAGCCCCTTCGTCTATTGCAAAATCCGTCTTCAACCGCATCGTGTAGTTGACTTGATATGTTCGTCCGCTTGCAATTGCATCTTTTATTTTTTCAATGGCGGTGTTGTAATTTTCGCGCTCCACACTGGCTCCCCAATTGAGATCAGCCAGATCTCGGAGGTCTCTGAAGATTTTTGAAGTCTTCAAAACTTGCGGTTTAGGATATAGGCCAAACCAGATTAATGGAAAGCCGTTGGAATTTAAAACGCGAAGCGCACTGTCAAAGGCAGGCGCAGCCTCGTAGCTGACAAAACCTGCAGCATGCCAGCCATTTGCATTGACAAGATTTTCAACTTCCTGTAAAGTCTCGCGCACGCTGGAGAGGCTCTCCGTTTGCAGGATTTTGTGCGGAGTTGAGAAATACAGCCACTCGTGATTGTTTTTCAATAAGACTTCATTTGTTCTGATCAAAGGTGCCTCAAAAATGAAAAAATTCTTCACAATTGTACCGCGCTGGCTTCCCGCTCTTTTGCTCATGCTGGCTATCTTTGCGTTTTCGTCGCGCACAAGTTCCGAGTTGCCCAATTTCCACGGCTGGGATTACTTTATTAAAAAGAGCGCGCATGCTTTTGGCTATGGCGCGCTCGCTCTCTCTTATCTTTATATGTTCAATTGGAATAAAAAATATTACTGGCTTGCCTGGCTTCTTGCTGTGCTGTATTCTGCGACTGATGAATTTCACCAATCCTTTGTGCCCGGGCGTCACGCGGCAATTGCTGATGTTTTAATCTTTGACAACCTCGGGGCGCTCTCTGCTTTATTGTCCCATTTTCTTTATCGAAGAACCCGCCAAAAAGCTGGTTTTTAATAAGATTTGATTGTTTTTTTACTTTTTATCGGGATTTACTCAAACTCGATCTCGATCTCTTCATCATCTTTCCAATCGCCCATTTTTTCAAATTCGATTTCTCCGAACAATTCATTTTGAACCGCCGAGATGTGATAGCGTTTGATCAATTCCAGCATGGCAAGGAAAGTCACGACGATTTCAACACGGGTGGCTTTGTCCGTGATTAAGCCGCTGAACGTCATCCGTTGGATGTGCCTCATCGTCTTCGTGATGTATTCAATTTTCTCGCGAATGGTCACACGCGGGGCAGTGATGATGACGCCAAGCGGCTTCTTCTCCTTGCCTTTCGAAAATCCCGATTCGGCGGCAGCGAGCAAACCTTCCAGCGTAAGATTAGAAAGATCGAGTTTCGCTTCCACTTTGGGCGGCGGAGCGACGCGCAGGTAAGTCCGCAGGTTATTTTCCTGGCGCTCCACCATCCACCCCGCGATTTCCTTGTAACGTTTATAAAGTTTTAGCTGGTCGATTAATTCCGTGCCTGGATCTTCTTCGCCTGGCTCGCGTTCTGGCGGGCGGGGCAGCAGCGCCTCAGACTTGATCTGAATCAATTTTGCTGCAATGACGAGAAACGATGAAATTTCATCAGGCATGAGTTGTTCCAGCCCATGCAAATAAGACAGATATTGATCTGTCACAGTCGCGAGCGAGATGGCGGTGATGTCCAGCTCGGCGCGCTCAATCAGGCTGAGCAAAAGATCAAGCGGCCCCTCGTACACCGAGGTTTGCACTTTATAACCGCCAATTTGACGTCCCAAAATGTTATCCATGGCGCGCGAATTATACCAGTGTATAATCTCCGCCATGTCAAAATTAACTCATATTGATGAACACGGCCAGGCCAAAATGGTGGATGTGGGTCACAAGCCTGATACTGAACGGACTGCCATTGCTCGCGGCGAGGTCCACATGAAACCAGAGACGTTTGATTTGATTCGCGCAGGGCAGATCAAAAAAGGCGATGTGCTGACCGTGGCGCAGATTGCGGGTATCACCGCCTCAAAACGGACCTCGGACCTGATACCGTTATGTCATCCTCTTCCCATCTCGAAAATTGACGTGGACCTCGCACTCGATGATTCCCTTCCGGGTGTTGTCATCACAGCCACCGTCAAAGTGACGGGCAAAACGGGTGTCGAAATGGAGGCGTTGACTGCCGTCTCTGTTGCTGCGCTTACTGTCTACGATATGGCGAAGGCTGCCGACAAGACGATGAGGATTCAGAATATTCGTCTTGTCGAAAAACATGGCGGCATGAGCGGCGATGTGGTGAATGAATAAATGCAGAGTGATTGTCACTTGATTGCGAGATATTAATGGAATATAGCTCAATCAATCTTCAGGAAAAGCTCTCGAAATTTTCCGAACACTGGTCACCGAAGATCATTGCCCAATTGAATGACTATCACCTTAAATTGGCCAAGGTGCAGGGAGAATTTGTCTGGCACGATCATCCCGAAACGGACGAGGTCTTTATTGTCGTCAATGGCAGCCTGGATATTCTTTTCCGAGACGGAAAAGTTTCATTGCAGGCGGGTGAGATGTTCGTTGTCCCAAAAGGTGTGGAGCACAAACCTGTTGCCGAAAACGAATGTCATATCCTGTTGATCGAACCTGCGGGAACCGTCAATACTGGCGATGTGAAAGATAACCTTACAGCCCCAAATGATGTCTGGATATAGAGAAATGAATCATATAAAACTTTTATTTTTTGCAACCATACGCGACCGCGCAGGCACAAAGTCGTTGGAAATGGACATCCCTGCGAATATGACCATTCAAGGGTTGAAAGATAGGCTTTCGACCGATTACCCGAATCTGAAAGATTCAATGAAATCTGTTCTCATCACCATCAACCGTGAATACGCCTTTGACGAAGCCGTTGTCCCAGCCAATGCTGAAATTGGCATGTTCCCGCCGGTCTCTGGAGGATAACCCTCAACATGGAATCTTCAAACGCGCCAACCATTTATTCCATCACAGAATCTGAAATAGACTTGAACGAGTTGTTGGCAAAGATCACGCTTGCGTCCACAGGTGCGGCGGCAATTTTTACAGGTATGGTGCGCGGCGTCACCAACCGCGGAGGCGCTCACGAAACAGAATTTCTCGAATACGAATCCTACATTCCCATGGCTGAAGCCAAGATGAAACAGGTTGCGGATGAGATTCGAGAAAAATGGCCCGTTGTGGAAGGAATTGCCATTGTCCAACGCATCGGAAAGTTGTATCCGAAAACTCCGACAGTTCTAATCGCCTGTACCGCGGCGCATCGGGATACGGGTGTCTTTGATGCCGCTCGTTATGGCATCGACCGTCTCAAGGAAATCGTGCCTGTCTGGAAAAAAGAAGTAGGACCTAATGGCGAAGAATGGGTGGAAGGCGATTACATTCCCAAGCCCGGTGAATAGTAATGCTGCTAAATGCCAAACGATTAGTTCTCCGAAATTTTAACGACTCTGACCTGGACACATTTCTTGCCTATCGCAATGACCCTGAAGTTGCAAGATATCAGGGTTGGTCGCTGCCTTATTCACGCGAAAAAGGCAAGCAATTCATTCTGGAGATGAGGGATGTCCATGCGCCAAAGCAGGGGCAGTGGCTGCAATTGGCGGTTGAATTAAAGGAAACAGGCAATTTGATTGGGGATGTGGCGTTTTGCATCAAGGATGATGATGCCCGCCAGGCAGTGATTGGGTTCACGGTCGCTTCAAGCTACTGGAGACAGGGATTCGCCACCGAAGCATTGACCACGCTGTTGGATTATCTATTCATGGATATTGACCTGCACCGCATCACTGCGGATTGCGATACAGAAAATATGGGATCGTGGAAGACGCTGGAGAGACTTGGTTTTCGGCGTGAAGCGCATTTTGTGGAAAGCCTGCTTATTGGAAAAGAATACATCAGTGAATATTATTATGGGTTGTTGCAGCGGGAATGGCGTGCACGCGCTGCCTTCAGGGACTGTTAGGTTTCGTGGCTGTGTACAGTATCCGCAAAGCTGACCCAAAAGATGCGCCTGAGATTGCAACCGTGCATATTGCTGCGTGGAAGGAGGCTTATCGTGGTATCGTCCCTGACGATTTTCTGGAGAATTTATCCGTTCAGCGCCGCACAGAGCAATGGGTAAACTCCCTTTCTGATGTAAACCATCTTTATCATCATGCATTGATAGCAGAGGTGAATGGACATATCGTTGGCTTCTCGAATTTTGGCTTTCCGCAGAAGGAAGATGATGAATTTGACGGGGAATTGTATGCAATTTATCTTTTGAAGTCTGCTCAGAAATTTGGGATTGGCAGGGCACTCTTTGTCGAAGCTGCAAATAGTTTGATGCAGATGGGGTCAACATCGATGCTGGTATGGGTCTTGAAGGATAATCCTTCTCGTGGGTTTTATGAACATCTTAACGGCGTGTATCTGCGTGAAAAGATGATCGAGATCGGTGGAAGCGAATTGGTTGAGGCTGCATATGGCTGGCGGGATTTAAATTTGTTCCAGCGAGGTTAGTATCTATTTTGATAACGCAGCTTCCGGTGGGATGTGAAGCGGATTTTTCCATCGGGCGTGACGATTTTTATTCTATGGGGTTTTATATTGAGCATCTATTTATTTTATTAAATTATCGCTGGAGGAGAAATGCAGGATCGCATTGTTATCACGGGGATGGGAACTGTCAACCCGCTTGGTTTGAATGTAACGGGAACCTGGAAAAATCTGATCGATGGTGTTTCTGGTGTGGGTCCCATTACCTTGTTCGATTCCCGTGCGGCGGCATTGCAAGTGCATATCGCTGCCGAGGTGAAGGGATTTAAGCCCGAAGAGTTCATGGAAGCAAAGGAAGCCCGCCGCCGCGACCGCTTCGAGCAATTTGCGATTGCAGCAGCGAGGGAGGCTTTGCTTCAATCTGGTTTGGAAGTTACTGAAAAAAATTCAGGCAGGATCGGCGTCATTATTTCCTCAGCTATCGGCGGCTTGCATTCGCTGCAGGAAGCGATATTGACGAATCACACTGAAGGTCCGAAGCGTGTTAGCCCATTTTTAATTCCCATGTTGATGGCAAACGGCGGCGCAGGGATGGCGGCGATTGAGTTCGGGATCAAAGGCCCATGTTTTTCTGTAGCTTCGGCTTGCGCCTCTGGTTCGGATGGAATTGGTACTGCTTTGATGATGCTGCGTACGGGGATGATCGATGCGGCGCTGGCTGGTGCCGCCGAGACAACGATCACATCCACAGGTGTGGCGGCGTTTGACCGTGTGGGTGCGATGTCGCGCAGGAATGACGATTATTCCATGACACCACAGCCGTTCGATAAAAATCGTGATGGGCTGGTCATGGGTGAGGGTGGAGCAGTGTTGGTACTTGAGCGCGAGTCTGATGCGAAGGCGCGCGGGGCAAATATCCTTGCTGAGTTGGCAGGATATGGTGCTACAGCAGATGCATATCACGTTACTGCTCCTCACGAACACGGTGCGGGCGGAGCGGCAGCCATGCTCATGGCGTTGTCTTCGGCAAAGGCAAATATCGAAGAAGTAGGCTATATCAACGCGCATGGTACTGGGACTTTGTTGAACGATCAGGCCGAAACGCGTGCCATTAAGGCAGCATTTGGCGAACAGGCATATAAACTGCCCATTTCTTCCACTAAATCCATGACAGGGCACATGATGGGCGCTACGGGTGCGTTGGAGGCTATTTTCTGCGTGCAAGCCATTCGGGAAGGCATTTTGCCGCCGACCGTCCATTACGAGACCCCCGATCCCGAATGCGACCTGGATTACATTCCCAACAAGGCTCGTGAGGCGGATGTTTCTCTTGTGATCAGTAACGCCTTTGGTTTTGGCGGCCATAACGCCGTGCTGGCGATTAGAAAATATAGCTAGTGTTTGCCTTGTGATGTGAGAAAATGCGTGCTATAATCCGCAGTCGCGAATTTTGGAAACCCATATCATAAGTAAGGAAGAACGGAAATGGCAGATCTTATCAAGGCCGTCGAGGCCAAAGTTAACGAAAAAATCCCGCAATTAAACTCTGGTGATACGGTCAGCGTGCATGTCAAGATCAAAGAAGGTGACCGCGAGCGTATTCAGGAATTCAAAGGCATTGTGATTCGTTTGCGCAAGAGCGGCAACGACGCCAGTGTCACAGTCCGCCGCATGGCCTCCAATGGTATCGGCGTGGAACGTACTTTTCTCCTTCGCTCGCCGCGCATCGACAAGATCGTCGTCGAGCGCCACGGCAAGGTCCGCCGCGCACAGTTGTACTTCATGCGCGCCCGCACCGGCAAGAGCGCACGCCTCAAAGAAAAGTTCGACTAGTAAATACCAACCCACAGGGTTTTGAAAAGCCCTACAGGATAAAACCCTAAAGGTCTTCATGGCCCTTGGGGTTTTTATTTTGGAGATACAATGCCCAAACCGCTAATTGGAATTACAACCCGCAATAGCAAGGATGGCGATGGACATCCACTGACTGTACTTCAACACTCATATATTAAAGCCGTCTTGGGGGCGGGTGGTTTACCTGTCATGATCCCCAATATTTTATCTGAGGAAGATTTTCTCGATTTATATTCCCGCCTGAATGGCATTCTCTTCTCTGGCGGCGGGGACGTTTCTTTGAAGTATTTCAGCGGCTCCGACCACCCGAGAATTGGCGAGGTGGACGATGCGCGGGATACTACCGAGATCACTTTGATGCGCACAGCCGTCAACGATGGCAAGCCGATTTTGGGAATTTGCCGCGGCGCACAAGTGATGAACGTCGCATTGGGCGGCACGTTGTACACTCATATCTACGACCAATTGAAAGGTGCTCTCGACCATGCCTATCCTGGAGACCTGCGCAGAGCAATTGTCCACCCTGTGAATGTGGACGAAACCACGCGCTCCGCAGAGATTTTCGGTGAGACGCTTTTGAATGTCAATAGTTTGCATCATCAGGGATTGAAAGATATTGCTCCAGCCTTGAAAGTTGCGGGTCATGCCCCTGATGGTCTTGTAGAAATAGTTGAAATTCCAGACCATCCCTACGCTGTGGGCGTACAGTGGCACCCCGAATGGCTGACCGACCAGCCCGCTATGCAGAGGCTATTCAAGTCCTTCATAGATGCTTCTGGAAGATAATTTGTTTCTTGAAATGCCCTCATTCCGCCAGCGCCTTCTTGAAAGATTTATCAACATTTATCCGCCCCTCATAGGAGCAGGTATTCGTTCTCGATCCATTGATGAACATACAGTTGATGTTGAAATGAATCTGACATTCTTCAATCGCAATGTAGTCGGTGTACATTTTGGAGGATCTCTGTATGCCATGTGCGACCCGTGGTTTATGTTGATCTTAATGCGGCTGCTTGGTTCGGATTACATTGTCTGGGATAAGGCCGCAAGCATTCAATTCAAAAAACCTGGTCGTGGAAAAGTGAGAGCGCGTTTTCATGTCCCTGCGGAACGAGTGGAGCAAATCCGTGCGGATGCAGACCGGAATGGTAAGATCGAGCCGACTTTTTCAGTAGATGTTCTTGATGAACAGGGTATGGTGATTGCTCATGTTGAGAAACTGCTGTATGTCCGCAGGAAGAAATAAGGATTTGCGTAAATCACGGATTTCGAATCCCATAGTATCATTTTCACATGAAAAAACCCAATAACCCCATCGGCGTATTTGACTCTGGCGTTGGAGGACTTTCCGTTCTGCGTGCGATTCGCGAGCAAATGCCCAGCGAAGATGTGTTCTATTTTGGCGATCAGGGACATGTGCCGTATGGCCCTCGTTCAATGGAGCAGATCCAAAACTTTTCGGAGGGGATCACACGATTTCTTCTTGGTCATAATTCAAAAATAATAGTGGTGGCTTGTAATACCGCTTCTGCCGCAGCGCTGAAATATTTGCGTGAGACTTTTTCCGACGTTCAGTTCGTGGGGATGGAGCCTGCCATCAAACCTGCTGCTGAGAAAACACAGACGGGCAAGGTCGGTGTGCTGGCAACGCCTGCCACGTTTCAAGGTGCATTGTATGCTTCCGTAGTAGAGCGTTTTGCCGCAGGCGTGGAATTATTTCAACACACTTGCCCGGGGTTGGTAAATCAGATCGAGCTGGGCGAATTGGACTCTCCAAAGACTCGCGCCATTCTTGAAGATGCGCTTTTGCCCATGTTGGAAAAAAATATCGACACGGTCGTCCTTGGGTGCACGCACTATCCGTTTGTGATCCCGCTCATCGAGCAGATCGTGGGAGAAAATGTCCGGGTGATAGACCCAGCTCCCTCGGTGGCGAGGCAGGCCAAACGTCTGCTTGAGGCGGAAGGGTTGGTGAATTCTTCGAGCGCAAAAGGCAGCATCCAAATCTTTACATCGGGGGATGTGAAAATCGTTGAAGCAGTTTTGCCAAAATTGCTGAATGAATCAACCTCTGTAAAATCTGTTAAGTGGAAAAATGATCGGGAGATTCGATGATCTCCGCTCCCATTTTTTGCATATCTTGAAATAATCTGTGAGGTTCCGCGATGTGTCCCATCATGTGGACGCCATCTTTTCGTGCGGAACCGTCGAGATACTGAAGCAAATATGCGACGACAGGAATGGCGGTAAGTTCATATCCATCAGGATGTGCGATTCGTACCTGCACTTCCGCCTGTTTACCGTTTAATTGGCCTTTGGCTTCCACTTTGAGAATCACCATATACGGCGGCTTGGATTTCCCCATTGCCCACCACATCAACTTGCCAAGCGGACGGATGCCGCGCTTCGGCGCTAGTTTAAGACCCACAAAAACGATCGGGGTGACGATGAGATCTGAAAACCAATTGGAGCCAGAAATATAAAAACCTGTTTCTTTGAGAGTTGGATACATATTGGGGATGTCGCGCAGTTCATCGAAGAACATGGAGTAGGCTGTTCGTTTGCCGATGTCTTTGCCAAAGTGGAAGGAACGCGAGTCCCACGAAGTGGGTTTTGTCCACGCGCCGTTTTTGTAAACCTGCGCCTGATAATCCAAAAAGCATTCCATTAATTCGTCCACAGCTTCGGAGTATGGAATGTTCTTCATGTTGAGATATCCAGCCGTGACTGCTGATTCCATGCTGTCCAATTTTGTAGCGGCATAGCGGATCATGGCTGCGGGCAAGCCTGGGTGAAAGCCAGCTTCGGTAATGAAGCAAAGACCCGCTTGTTTGATCTCATTCCTTGCGGCGAATAAAGCGTTTAATTTTTGGGACGAGAGTTGCACATCCAGATAATCCACGCGTGCGTTGATGCATGCGCGGATCACTGTCTCGGCGTGGTGAGTGGTTGGAGCAGCGACCAGACATAAGGTCACGCCTTGAAGCGCTTGTGTAAGCTCTTCCAGCTTGGAGGCATCCATTTGTCTCACAGTCACACGCGAGTCATTTAATTCGTTGGCAAAAGATTTAGCCTTCTCCAGGCTGCGCCCAGAGATGATGATATTTGCGCTGGTTTGTGTAAGCAGGTGTTTTGCAAGCAGCCTGCCTGTATATCCATACCCGCCCAGAATTAGTATTGTTGACATTTTGTTCGTCCCTTTTGTGAAACTTGTATACGTTATTTCTCTATGACTAAGAATCCGCTGGATTTATATTCAAATCATCTGCAGTAATATGAACGGATTCCAATGCTTTGAAGCTCAAGTCTGAAGGTTGTAGTTTAAATTTTTCCGCCACCCGATCAAATAGGGCGTGATAGCCCGCTTTTACCATTTCGTTCCAATTCAAACCAAGCAAGTCCGCGACCTCTTGCAGGGTTTGAATGTTTTCACCCTCAATTTCGACAAATGTGCCGTACGGCAGTTCGTCCAGCATGATATGAATGTCTTTTAATTCGTACGTGGTGCGGAATTTTTCGTAGAACACAACGGGAATATATCCAAGCAATTCAAGGAATTGTTTGGCGCTCTCAAAATCACTTACAGTGAATTCGATCTCTTTGCGGCTCATCACACCGCCTTCGCGTTCTTTGCTGGGGCCTTTGAAGGTGAACTTGGCTTCGGTATCTTTTCGCAGGCGCAGTACTTTGAAGTCCCTGCGCAGGCTGCCATCGGGGTTGTCAAAGCGCAGGTTGATCTCATGCACGCGCGGTTGAATTAAATGCGCCTTCATTTCCAGAAGGCGCATTTCGACTTTTTTCAGGTTGCGTACGTAAAATTTTGCTTCGGTTTCCTGCTCGTTTGCGGACATTAATGCAGACTCAACATGGATTGTTTTTGTTCAACGCTTTCACCGGCTTTCACGCGGACGCGCCCAATTACTCCATCTCGCGGAGCTTTGAGTTCGTTCTGCATCTTCATGGATTCAAGAATCAGCATCACCTGCCCCTTTTTGACAGCCTGACCTTCTTCCACGAGCACGCTTACGACCAGCCCGGGCATGGGCGCTTTCAGATGAAACTCGCCTCCTTCTGCGACCCCTCCGCCTGCGGCTGCCTTCAGGCGTTTTTCCCGTTCATCCTCGATTTTGACCTGATACTGCCTTCCGCGTATCAGCACTTCCCAATCTTCATCGCCCTGATAAACGAAGGACTCGTATGATTTTCCATCCAGGATAAGAGAGAAGACAGGTTGTCCGCTGACAGATTCAAAGTCCACGGTCAACAAGCGTTCGCCAATGCGGATATGGTGCTCGTCTACAATCTCAATTTCAAATTCCTGGTTGCCGACAGTTGTTACGTATTTCATAATGCCTCATCCTTTAGCGGTGCATTCGTTCCCAGCGTCCAACCCATTTCCAGTTACTGGCGTCACGTTCATTGCGGCGGACAATTTGTGCGGAACGTTCCGTTTGTTGATGTGCAACCAATGTAGCAAGAATAGCTGCGATTTCTGTTTTTGCATCCGCTGCTTCAGATGCGGCCTCCATGGAGAAGCGTTCTTCCACGAAGCGCGTATCAAACTGACCGCCCATGAAGCGGTGCGAATCCATCAAGGTTTGATGGAACGGTATATTCGTCCGCACGCCGACGATTCGATATTCTTCCAATGCGCGGCGCATGCGTAAAATGGCTTGCGCTCGTGTTTCACCCCATACGATCAATTTGGCGATCATTGGATCATAAAACGGCGTGATCTCAAACCCCAGGTAGACGCCTGTATCCACGCGCACGCCGGGACCAGTGGGGAGAATGCTGTGCGTGATCCGCCCGGTGGATGGCATGAAGCCGTTGAACGGGTCTTCAGCGTTTACGCGGCATTCGATCGCGTGACCCTTCATTTGGATCTGTTCTTGTGTGTAGCTCAACTGCCTGCCGCGTGCAACGCGAATCTGTTCGGCGACGATATCCACACCGGTTACCATTTCCGTGATGGGGTGTTCAACCTGCAGGCGGGTATTCATTTCAAGGAAATAAAAATTGCGGTCCTTGTCCACCAAAAATTCGATTGTGCCTGCATTGACATAATCCACAGCTTGTGCAGATTTGACCGCCACACTTCCCATCTTCTCGCGCAATTCATCATCGATGAAAGGTGAAGGCGATTCTTCCAGCAATTTTTGATGACGGCGTTGAATGGAGCATTCACGCTCGCCAAGGTGAATGACATTCCCGTGCGAGTCTGCCATGATCTGGAATTCGATATGGCGCGCACCTTCGACCAATTTCTCCAAATAGACATTCCCGTCACCGAAGGCAGATTCCGCCTCGCGTCTTGCGGATGCAAGCAGGGTCGGCATTTCCTCGAGGCTTTTTACTTCTCTCATGCCTTTTCCGCCGCCGCCCGCTGTGGCTTTGATCAGCAATGGAAAGCCGACACTCGGGGCAATATTCAGCAGGTCGTCATTTGTCATGTTGCCGACATCTTCGGTGCCGGGCACAACAGGCACGCCGGCCTTGATGACTGTTGCGCGTGCCTTGCCTTTATCTCCCATCGCCGCAATGGACGAAGGCTTGGGACCGATAAAAGTAATTCCCAGGTCTGCACATTTTGCCGCGAAATCTTCACGCTCTGCTAAAAAGCCATAGCCGGGGTGAATTGCATTTGCGCCGGACTTTTTTGCGATATCCAAAATTTTATCTGCCCGTAAATAGGATTCCCGTGAAGGTGCGGGTCCAAGCAGATAGGCTTCATCTGCGTACCGGACGTGAA
The DNA here is from genome assembly GCA_014860805.1 of Anaerolineales bacterium. Taxonomy (GTDB): domain Bacteria; phylum Chloroflexota; class Anaerolineae; order Anaerolineales; family Villigracilaceae; genus Villigracilis. Next base: position 28,993 of record JACZJB010000038.1, on the reverse strand, counting down.
GTGCATTGCGATCCACTTCAGAAAAAACCGCAACAGTTTCAAGACCAAGTTCACGGCAGGCGCGAATGATGCGGACGGCAATCTCACCGCGATTTGCGATCAGGACTTTATTAAACATGATTCTCTCCTTGTCCTTTTACAGCGGGATATTTCCGTGTTTCTTGGCGGGGTTGGCGTCACGCTTGTTGCTGAGCATTTCCAGCGCGTTAATGAGGCGCGGACGAGTTTCTTTTGGCTCGATCACATCGTCAATGTAGCCGCGCTGCGCCGCAACATATGGATTGGCAAATTTCTCTTTGTATTCAGCCACCAATTCCGCTTTCTTCTGAACCGGGTCTTTTGCCGCTTCCAATTCTTTGCGGAAGATGATGCTCACCGCGCCGTCCGGTCCCATTACGGCGATCTCGGCGGTTGGCCAGGCGAGATTGATGTCGCTGCGGATATGTTTGGATGACATCACGCAGTACGCGCCGCCATATGCTTTGCGGGTTATGACGGTCAACTTGGGAACCGTTGCCTCGCAATAGGCATAAAGTAATTTTGCGCCAGAGCGGATGATCCCATGGTGCTCCTGGAATGTTCCGGGCAGGAAGCCGGGCACATCTTCAAAGGTGATGATCGGGAAATTAAAGGAGTCGCAGAAACGGACGAAGCGGGCTGCTTTTTCACTGGCGTCGATATCCAGTACGCCAGCCAGAACAGCAGGCTGGTTGGCGACAATGCCAACCGAATGTCCGCCAAGGCGCGCAAAGCCTACGACAACATTCTGCGCGTAATTTTCGTGGATCTCGAAGAACTGCCCATTGTCCACGATCATGCCGATAACTTCTTTGATGTCGTACGGTTTGTTGGCGTCGTCGGGAATGATGTTGTTCAGTTCTTCTTCCATACGCAGGGGATCATCACCTGGAACAAATGGAGAATCTTCCATGTTGTTTTGTGGCAGATAGCCCAACAGTTTGCGGATGAGATACAGGGTGTCCGCTTCGCTGTCGGCTGCTACATGGCATACGCCTGATTTTTCTGAATGTACATTTGCGCCGCCCAGCTCTTCCTGGGTTACTTCTTCGTGAGTAACTGTCTTTACAACATCCGGGCCTGTGACAAACATGTAGGACGTGTTACGCGTCATAAAAATAAAATCTGTGAGAGCAGGGGAATAAACCGCGCCGCCTGCGCATGGTCCCATAATGGCAGAGATCTGAGGAATCACACCTGAAGCCATTGTGTTGCGGAGGAAAATATCTGCGTACCCTCCAAGCGCTACAACGCCTTCCTGGATGCGCGCGCCGCCCGAGTCGTTCAATCCAATGATGGGTGCGCCGTTCTTCATGGCCATGTCCATGATCTTGCAAATCTTTTCAGCATGCACTTCGCCCAGGCTGCCGCCAAAAACGGTGAAATCCTGTGAGTACACATAAACAAGGCGGCCATCCACTGTGCCCCAGCCTGTTACGACCGAGTCGCTCATGAACTTTTGTTCATCAAGACCAAAGTCGTGGGTGCGGTGAACGACAAAAGGATCCACTTCGCGGAAGGAACCTTTGTCTAACAATAAGTCAAGCCGCTCGCGTGCCGTTAAGCGCCCCTTTTTGTGCTGCGCATCAATGCGTGCCTGGCCGCCGCCCAACCGCGACTGTGCTTTTTGATCATTCAGTACCTGGATTTTCGATTTTTCGCTCATAGGCCTCTCTCGAAAGTGATTTATTGGCAAAATAGATAATGATGAACAATCCCAGATTTACTATAACAGCAAAGAATGCATTTGGTCGCGGATTTTGAAAAAACAGCCGCTCGCACCAATACCAGACGGAATAACCTGCCGCAAATCCAAGAAGCATTTTTCCCGCCCATGCTTTTTCCCGCCAAATTCCCCAATACAGGACACAGCCAATGACCATCCACGCTCCGCCGATTGCCGCGCTCGCCGCGGGAGGAATGCTGACCGAGAACTCAATTAACACATCCTTCCAGGCTAGGACAGTCCACGCGCGGATTGCATTCCAGACTAAAATGATTAACACCAACCATTGAACAAGGGTTACAGGGAATGATCGTTTCATGCTATGGAGTGGGGGTGAAAATGGCGGGGTGTCTGAAGATGCGCGGTTCCACCCAGACAGCGAAATCATTGGCTGGATCTCCGTTATCTCGCACGATAAGGACTAATTGTACAGTTTGGCCCGCAAGACTGTCCAAAGGGAAATTGACAAGTCTGGGGACTTCTGTATAGTTATACGGCCATTTCGGGAATGGTTCATTAAATTTTCCACTGCCATCGTAATAGCCGAGCGAAAATATGACATCGCATTGGGTGTCTGGCATGCAATAAAGTTGGGCACGGAAGAAATCCGCGAATTCGATCGTTCTGGGCGGGAAGGCTCCAAAGATATCCAGATAAACTCCATCTTGAGATGGAAGGGTGAGCAGTGCGTTAGCCTTGTAGGGCAGCTTTAATTCAACATTAGTTAGAAGATCAACATAGCCGGAACTGGTCTGCCCTTGAATCCCCGGGCATGGAATATCCTGTCCGTTGTTGACCCATTTGGCGTTGCATACATCGGGCGCAAAGTAGTAGACCGTATTAGCTGCATCATCAAGCGGGGATGGGGCATAGGTTGCAGTTGGTGGGGGAACTGTCAGCGTGGGAGAGGGCGTGAATACAGGATCAGGCTGAAGGTCCTCAGGTTGAGGCGCAGCTTGGGATGGGGCACATGCTGAAAGGAGAATTATTCCAAACGAGAGAGCAAATCCGAGTCGCATGTATATTCTCCTAATATTTTGGTTCTTCCAGTAAATAAAACAATGCCTTGCCTCCGTACTGGTTGTATCGCAGGAGATAGGGGCTGAATTGATCGTAAAAAGGCGGAAGTGAAAGCATTTTTGCGTTGGCGAAGATGATGGTCAGGCCGCGTTCGTAAAGGTAGGTGGGTGCTTCGCCAGCTTGAAGGGCGTGGAAATAATCGTTGCTGTTGATCAAACCATCCATGTTGACAATGGTTCTTCCGTTGATGAAGTATCCAACATTGCCGCCGCCTGTCATTCCGATGATGCTGCCGGGAGGGGTGTTCTCTTCAAGATAGGTCAAGACGTCCATTGGGCGGCGTGTCGGCTCGAAATATCCATGAGGCATGGCGTATTGCACGAAGTTGAAGAAATTCCCTGCCATGAACAAGCCGAATGCAATAGCGATCGTTTGTGCGGCGAGGTTGATGTATTTTATTTTCAATAGTGGGCGCAGAACTAGGTCTATGAAGAAGCTGCCGACGAGGATAATAAGCACCAGTTCGCTGACCCAATACCATTCCTTCAGGCCGCCATAGGCCGTAGCCGTGTAGGATAAAATCTGAATTCCGCTGCCGGCCATAAGGGGAATAAGGGCGAGTTTTGAGCCAACCTGAATCGTACGGCGTTTATTTGCAAAGGCGATGACAAAACCTGCAATGACGAAAATCAACATCGAAATATAGTAGCGCTCGGCAATCTTATCTGCGCCTGGGATGAGCGGACGCAGAATATCCGCCAGCCAGGAGAACAAATCGGTAGCCGGGTCCCAGGCGTTGAACGTGTGTCTGCCGACGCCAAAAAAGGAGAACCAGTTCGAAGGAGGTTCTTCATAAGTTGTATATGGCATGGTTCCCCACCAGCGTTTGATCTGTCCACTGACTGGGCTGGAGGTGCCGAACATGAATTTGTTGAACAACATATATAGGGAAAGGAAGCCGCCTATCACGCCAAAGTAAGTGAGCCCTTCAGTAAGCCAGTTTTTCCAATTGGATTTGAATTCTAACCATGGCGATTCGTTTCCGTCCAATGGCTTGCTGCTGCTAAACCAATAAGCTGGCAGCCTCAGGGCGAAGATGAAAAACAGGCTGATGCCCCAATCTACAAGAAGAGCAGAGCGCGGAAAATTCAGCTCCGCGCCAAATTGTGTGCGAATCATGAAAATGGCTGTCAGGAAAATAGTGCTGACCGTCAATGCAAAAAATATCTGGCGGAATGTCTTCCAGAGCGGATTTGCACGCAAGGGTTGATACGCGCCGAAAAAGTACAATGCCATTATTTTAATTACGATAGCAAGTACCGCCGTTTCGACCGCCGCCGCTGCATAATGTGCATTGTAGGGTACAAGTCCCGTGCGCAGCGCTGCGGACGCGGTCATGGATGCGAAGATAATGAGTACATCCAACGGCAGCAGGTAGCGGATCATCGTTTTGCGGAAGACAATCCAGACGCCCACAATGACCGCCAGAAAAACAAGGTCAAGACGGCTGAACATGACAAGTGTTGCAAGCAGTCCAATTTCCACAAGCTGGCGCGTTGTCACTGGCTTGGTATGCCATTCTTTTTCGAATACGGATAGTCTATACACGAGGCACAGAAGTGTAAAAACCGCGATGGGCGTTTCCAGCCCGTATTCGTACACCGTGGAGTGGATATAAAAATTAAATGCCCAATAGGATGCGGCCAATATGGCTACCGCGCTGGAAAGGTGCTTTTTTACCAGCCTATAGATGAGAACGGCGCTTCCAGCCTGAAAAACAGCCATAACCATCAGCAGGATGCGCAGCGGCAGGATCAAATCATATTGGGCAAGTGTAAATATGGGGATGCAGATGATCATCCACAACGGATGATAACCATTGGTCAGGTTGATCCCGTCGAAAGTGCTGCCGAGACCCTGCGTAATATTCTGAGCCACTTTGAAATAATAGTAGGCATCGTCACGTTTGAACCAGGCATTGGGGAAGTTGTAGGCGTCTGATAATGCCGCGTAGAGGTGAATGCTTAAAATTGCTATGACGAGCGCGACTTCAAAAAGGGAGAGGCGTTTAAAAAATTTCATTTTATATGCATCAACACGAGACGTGCTGAATAAATTTATCCTATGGAATGTTGAGTGTGATCTTTCCAAAATTTTCGCCGCGCCACAGGCGTTCCTGGGCTGCTGCGGCATCTTTCAGAGGGTAGGTTTTGTCAATAATGGGCTTGAGTTTACCAGCAATCACCAAATCCATCACTTCGTGGAATTCCGCCAGCGTGCTCATGGTGGAGCCAATAATCGAAAGGTGCTTCGCGAAAATAAAACGGTTGTCTATCTCGAAGCGAGGCGCGGCGCTGTTGCCAACAGTCAGCAGCCGTCCGCCTTTGCGAAGCGCACGCAGGCTTAATGGGAATGTCGTGCCGACATTGTCGATGATCGCATCCACGCCGCGTTTTTCTGTGGCAAGAAAAATCGCTTTCGACCAATCTTCCACTTTTGAGCGGTCAATCAGGATGTCTGCTCCGAGCGCTTCCGCTTGTGCCAATTTTTTTGAATTTGAGCCAACGACCAGGACGCGCGCACCTAGATATTTTGCGACTTGAATGCTGGCGGAATTCACGCCTCCGCCCGCGCCGACAATTGCCACTGTTTCCCCGGCTTTTATTCCCCCGCGCTTGACCATTGAATGCCATGCAGTCTGATACACCAACGCCGCCGCCGCAGATGCGTGAAAATCAAAATTGTCCGGTAGTTTATACAACTGACGCGTAGGCAGGCAGATATATTCTGCGTACGTCCCACGGATCGTTTCGCCGAGCAGGTGCCAAGTACGGCACATGTTATCCTGTCCATTTGAACAAAATTCACATTCGCCGCAGCCAAGGTTTGCGTTGATGGCGACCCTGTCTCCGATTTTGAAATCAACAACATTATCCCCAAGTTGGGAAATTTCCCCAGCGCCATCCGCGCCATTAATATGGGGAAGTTCCAGTTTTAATCCCGGCCAGCCGTTTCGAACGAGTACATCCATACGGTTAAGTGCCGCAGCGCGGATGCGAATCAAAACTTCGCCTGCTTTCGGTTCGGGAGTTGGAAAATCGGTATATTCCAGAACTTCTGGTCCGCCATGTTGCTGAAAGAGAATGGTTTTCATGTCCTTTAGATGGTTATCCTTATGGAGCAATCGTGAAGTTGATGGTGTCTGATGTCAGCGGCGTGTGACCGAAGGCATCCACTAATGGTTGTTTGCTGAAGGCTTTGGCATAACAGCGATAAGCACCTGGTTCGAGGGTGAGAGTAAGCTCCCCTTCTTCTTGTTCCTGTAAAAAATTAAAAGTCTGGGTTCGCATTCCCAGTTCGCGGTCCTTCGCTGGAGTGAAATCGGGATCGGCAGTTAATACTATCGCATCGACGAAGATAGCCATAAACTGATTCGGGTCATCCAGATAAGGTCTATCAAGGTACATTGCGTTTAACCCTGACGGAATGATGAATGGCCCCATTCTCTCCCAGTTCCATTGATTGAGCTTGTGTTCGTCCGCCGCGCCAAAAATAAAAGTTTGATTGAAAATTGTGATTTGTGCAGGGGAATTGTCTGCGGCGCGTTTGTAACTTCGCACCCAGATATATACCGGCTTTTCTTCCGTCAAGGTGAAATTGTATGATATTGGCGTGCTGCCATAATTGTCCATGATGAAGCCTTCGTCTGTCCAGCCATGAGCTATGGCAGTTTCCATCCCCCAGCCGGGAGACAATGCCATTGTCTCCGCTTCAACGTACTCATGGAAGGTTTTCTGGTCTTCGCATTTCAATGACAGACTGCTGGCAGTTCCCTGCCCCAGCTCCCAGTGTATTGTGTTTGCTGAGGTATATTCCATAGACAGGGTAGTGCTAATGCAGGCTGGAGATGACAGCACTTCGCTATTCAAGTCAACGCGGTCGAAGAAGAATCCTTTTACCCAGCTGGCTTGCGGATAACAAGTCTGCAGGGTGTTCGCGAGATCGTTTCGTTTCTGGCGGCTGTATGCAGTGACTTTGTCGAGGATGATTGATATGTTGGAACGGGTGGTTATGGTTGAGAGAGATGGGAGGACATCTTCCAGCGCCATGTATTTGTAAGAGTCTGCAATTTGATTTCCTGGTAATTTACCCAGCATGAACAACTCGATCATTTGGTACTCGTTATTAAGTGGTTCGTCAGCTTGGGGAATGACCGCGAGAATAATCAAGGTGTCTGGCCCGGCAGCGGCGCCGGCAAGTTCTGCCGCTTCGCGCCTTATTTGGCGGTCATCGTAATCTTCCACTTCATTGAAGTAGATGAAAAGATTGAAGAGCGGCACCCAGACAAGTATGAGAAGTGTTACGGCGTTGACAAGCGGGCGGAAGTTCTGTCCCAAAGCTCGCAGGCTTTCCTGTCCAACGATATACATTCCAATGGCAACGAGGGCATAGACAGCTGGAAGGGCGGGATAGTATACGCGTCCAAAAGGCGAGTTGGCTGTCATCGGGACGGGGATGATGAAGAGGAAAGCCCAGATCAAGGTCCAGTATGAGAGGCGGCGGCGTGGAGTCGTCAAAGCGACGATCAAGCCAAAGGTCATCCAGGGCAGCAGGAAAGAATTTAGCAGTGGGCCTGGGCGGTTATATAGAAAATCATTGAATGTACCAACGTACCAGCTAAAAAGTATATTTGTAAAATATCCCCAAAGCGATACCAGATCGTTTGGTCTGCCGTCGGGCAGATAGTAACTGATTCTGTCGGCGATGTAGGGAGTGAGGAGCGGCAATGCCAGCATGGACGGTATTAGTAATGCGATTAAGTTGTGGAAAGCGTCCACAAACTTGTCTTTGTTTTGCCAGAATTCAATAGCTGCAATTATGAAGGCGGCCGGTAAAATTGGCCAGACTGTATCGTACGTCAACAAGCCAATGGCGAGGGCAATTCCGGCAATTGTGTATGCCTGCCAGCGTTTTTTGCGCATGGCCCACGCCAACAATGCGAGGGTTAGTATGGGCCATAATTTAACGTGGCTCTCCACATGTGCCAAACGGCTGGCGCTGATGTCGAAGATGGATGCACTCAAGAACCAGGTTGACAGTAGCGCCAATGGAATTACGGTTATTTGACGCAGGAGTAAATAAAAGAAGAGTGTTGCAAGTATGCTGAAAAAAGCCACTTCAAATCGGGCGGTGATTATGGAGGGACCCAATAATTTATGGAACAACGTCTGCACGTAGAAACTGGTCGGCAGAGCGTCGCGGTGATACATGCCAAGTTTGTCTGGTTCGCCGCGAATGCCCAGGGAAACCACCTCGGCTGTCCATTTGGCTTCATCACCTTCAATTCCATACGGAATTGATTTGAGGTAGTACATCCGCCCGAATGTTGCCAGTGCTAATGTGATAAATACAAGAACGACTTCCCAGCGCAGTGAGATGGGGGGCGTTTTGTCCAAGTCCGATTCGATGGATGTACCGAAAAATCCGCTCCAGAGGAAAAACCCCGACACGGCAATGACATAAAGTATGAGTCCAGTTGTGAACTGCCTTTCGCTGGAAAGCATCCATTGTGTGCCGCCTGCAAGGCTTATTAAACTCCATAACAAGCTAAGGCGGAGTTTGGCAAGAGAGCGGCGAAGGCTTGCTGCGAGAAGGAGTGCCAGGGCGATTGATCCGCTGAGTACGTTGCTGAATGAGGCAATTCGATTGTAACTATCAGACAGGAATTCCCTGATCCAGTGCAGGGAGTAGAAAGGTCGTCCGGGCTGGTTTGGCTCAATTGCCACTTTGCCTGTCAATTGCGCTGGCGCAGCGAAAAAAAGATAGACTACCAATCCGAGGGCGGTAACTGTCAACAGCAATTCCCACTGATGAGTGAAAAAAAAGCGCTTTATTTCTGATTTGTAATTATTTGGGAATAATTCGTCTTTATTTTCTTCCGTATTTGTTTTAGCCGATGTAAAGACTGGGTCGTTCCAGGAATGGGAACGACCCAGCATAAATAACGCCACCACAAGTGCTGTCACTACTGGAATCAAAGTCCAAAGTGATATGGTTTCCATGCTTCTTATTTGACGCCCAGCTCGCTTCTTGAAATGACCAGTCTTTGAATTTCGCTTGTGCCTTCGTAAATCTCTGTGATCTTTGCGTCGCGGAAATATCTTTCCACGGGCAGTTCCTTGCTGTATCCCATGCCGCCGTGGATCTGCACGGCCTGGTGTGTAACGAACATGGCTGTTTCGGATGCGAATAATTTTGCCATGGATGCTTCAAGGGAATAACGTCCGTTATTCGGTTTTGCCTTTTCTTTCGCGAGCGCGGCGTTGTAAATTAAAAGTCGGGATGCTTCGATGCGTGTTTTCATGTCGGCGAGTTTGAAGCCTGTGCCTTGAAATGCTCCAATCGGTTGACCAAACGCTTCGCGCTGCCCTGCGTACTGCCTCGCGGCTTCGTAGGCAGCTTCTGCAATTCCAAGCGCTTGTGTCGCAATGCCGATGCGGCCTGCATCCAAAACGGTCATGGCTATCTTGAAACCTTCGCCTTCTTCGCCGAGCCTGTTTTCAACGGGAACGCGGCAATCTTCAAAGATCAACTCGCTGGTTGCCGATGCACGGATGCCAAGCTTGGGTTCCTTCTTCCCGCGGACAAGACCCGGGGTGTTGCCATCCACTAAAAATGCGGAGACACCCTTTTGTTTTTTCTCTGGATTTGTCATCATGAAAACGACAAAATAACTTGCCACAGGTCCGCTGGTGACCCAGGATTTGCGTCCGTTGAGAACATAAAAATCGCCGTCGCGGATGGCGCGGCTTTTCATGGTCCCTGCATCTGACCCGCTTTGGGGTTCGGTAAGGGAATATGCGCCAATTGCTTTTCCAGATGCTATCGGTGTGATGAATTTCTTTCGTTGTTCTTCCGTGCCGAATTTTAGAATGCCATGACAGTACAACGAGTTATTGACAGACATAATAACGCCATGGGATGCGTCCACTTTGCAGATTTCTTCCAGCGCGAGGACATATGCCAGCGAGTCCATGCCTGCGCCGCCGTATTGTTCAGGGACTTCGATTCCCATGAATCCGAGCTCTCCCATTTTTTTGATGGTTGCGTGCGGAAATTCGCCACTCTCATCGAGTTCGGCAGCAACAGGCGCGATCTCTTTTTGAGCAAAATCACGCGCTGCATCACGCAGCATTTTATGCTCTTCGCTGAGAGGGTAAATAGGAAGGTCTGTCATGGGTTGTCTCCAATCGTGATTTTGTTTAATAATTCACAATTATACCGCCATGCTGAGATCCAATTGTTTGCCAGCGTGGATTCTGTTTGGCTGTGCTGGCAAATTGCGGCGCAGAATGAGGCGCTTGTCCCATTCGGCAATCGATGGTTGACTTTCAAAATTCCTTTCATATAATTGCTCAAATAGGACACTTCGTATCTATTTTTTAGTAGAGGGGTACTTATGTTTACATGAAAGGAGGTGGCTGGGGCTGAGCTGGCTTGATTTTGTCTGGACGTGTAACACATAACTTACTAGGAGAGAGAAAATGAAGAAGTTTGCTTTTAACTTGCTGACCCTGTTTGTGTTTGCCAGCTTTGTGCTCGCTGCTTGCGGCGGCGCGGCCCCAACTGAGACCGCTGCTCCTGCTCCCGCTGAGGCAACAGATGCCCCTGCTGCTGCGACGGATGCTCCCGCTGCAACGGAAGCCCCTTCCATGGAGCTTGAAGGCGCACTTTCGATCGTGGCGTGGGCTGGTTATGTAGAGCGCGGTGAAACCGACCCGAATTACGACTGGGTAACTAAATTTGAAGAGGCTACTGGCTGTATGGTTTCGGTAAAGACAGCCGCCACTTCCGATGAAATGGTTGCCTTGATGAATGAAGGTGGTTTTGATCTTGTAACCGCTTCAGGTGACGCCTCGAACCGCTTGATCTCGGGCGGTCGCGTTCAACCCATCGATATTTCCCGCATTCCCAGTTATGACAAAATTGATCCCCGCCTGCAGAATGCCCCCTGGCACACAGTGGATGGCGTTCATTACGGCGTACCCTACTCTTCCGGTGAGAATATTTTGATGTACAACACCGAAGTGTTTGGGGATCAGCCTCCCACAAGCTGGAATGTTGTTTTTGAAGAAATGACCCTGCCGGATGGTCAATCCAACAAGGGACGGATTCAGGCCTACGATGGTCCGATCTATGTGGCAGATGCCGCTCTCTATTTGAAGAGTGTCCGCCCCGAGCTTGGCATTACTGACCCGTACGCATTGAACCGCGACCAGTTCAACGCCGCGATTGAACTCCTGCGCCAGCAGCGCACGCTGATCAACCGCTATTGGCATGATGCCTTTATCCAGATGGATGACTTCACCAATGAAGGCGTAGCTGCTTCCGGTTCATGGCCCTTCCAGGCGAATCTGCTGAAGTTTGGCGGCGCTCCGATTGAGAAGGTTGTGCCTGTGGAAGGCGCCACGGGTTGGGCTGATACCACCATGCTGCACGTGGACTCTGAACACGTCAACTGTGCCTATGCCTGGATGGAACACTCTCTTGATCCGAAAGTTCAGGGAGACCTGGCTGCCTGGTTCCAGAATGTGCCTGTCCGTTTGGATGCCTGCGATGGCAATGAGTTGCTCGGCGCTGACGGCTGTGTCAACAACGGCTTGAATGACTTTGACAAGATCCAATGGTGGCGCACTCCCACCACAGATTGCGGTGACGGTCGCATGGAATGTGTTCCCTACCATGAATGGGTCACAAACTACATAGCCGTTATTGGTGGTCGTTAGTTGTCGTAAAATATGATTAGGTATCAGGCGGGACTCACGTTCCGCCTGATACACTTTGTCACGATGAAGAGTTGCCAATTATGAATAATCCTTCTGCGCCTGCCATTCGTTTTGAAAAAGTAAGCCGTCATTTCGGTGATGTGAAAGCCGTGGATCAAGTTGATCTGGAGATCGGTGATGGCGAATTTTTTTCCATGCTTGGTCCTTCCGGCTCCGGCAAGACAACCTGTTTGCGGATGATCGCGGGATTTGACAGACCTACTTCCGGCTCCATTCATTTGTATGGAAAGGAAGTTTCCAGCCTGCCGCCCTATGACCGGGATGTTAATACGGTGTTTCAGGATTATGCATTGTTTCCGCATATGAACGTCGGAGATAATATTGCCTATGGCTTAATGGTGAAGAAGGTTGCCAAAGAGGAGCGCCAGAAACGTGTCGATGAAATGCTTGAACTCGTCCAACTCTCCGGCTTTGCTGGACGCAAACCCTCGCAGCTCTCCGGTGGACAGCGGCAGCGCGTCGCTCTTGCCCGCGCCTTGATCAATCACCCCAAAGTTTTGCTGCTCGATGAGCCGCTTGGCGCACTGGACTTGAAACTGCGCCAGCAAATGCAGATCGAGCTCAAATCCATTCAAAAACGGGTGGGAATTACGTTTATTTTTGTCACTCACGATCAGGAAGAAGCGATTACCATGAGTGACCGTATTGCGGTTTTCAGTCAGGGAAGAATCGAACAGATCGGTTCACCTTCCGATATCTATGAGCGTCCCGCCTCTGCATTTGTAGCGGGCTTCGTTGGTACATCCAATCTTGTCAGTGGGGAAGTGGCAAAGCGTATTATCGGCTCCGATCAAACCTTTTCCATCCGCCCTGAGAAGATTCGTCTTGGCTCTGCAAATGACAAACCCGCCGCTGACATGCTTTCCCTTGATGGCATCATCCGCGATGTGGTTTACCTTGGTTTATATACCCGCTATCTTGTGGAAGTGGATGGCAGTGTAGACTTGGTGGTGATCGAGCAAAATCTCAAAACAACTTCCATGGATGTCCTCTCAGCCAAGGGACAAAAAGTTCGCCTCTCCTGGCACAAAGATCACATGAGTCGTCTGGGAGGCTGATATGCTTAATCGTATTTCTACTTATTTTTATCAGCGTCCTAAACTGGTGCTGGCTATTTTTCTTACTCCGCCATTGCTGTATATGGTGGTCGTTTATCTGGGTTCCCTGTTTTCGTTGTTGATCAACAGCTTCTTCGCGATAGATGATTTCACGGGGATGGTCATTCGTGAATTCACCTTGAAGACCTATCTTCAGATATTCACCCCAGCCAATCGGGAAATATTTATGCGTACTGCTACAATGGCTTTCCTTGTTACCATTGTGGACGCGTTGATCGCATTCCCTCTGGCATATTACATTGCAAAATTCGCCTCGCCAAAACTGAAGACCTGGCTGCTGATTGCAGTCACGATTCCGCTTTGGTCGAGCTATCTTGTACGCGTCTATGCATGGAAGTTGATTCTTGCCAAGGAGGGCATTCTTTCTTGGTTCATTAACTTATTTCATCTGACGGGCGCCTTGGATTGGCTGCTCAGTTTGCCGGGAATCGGCGGTTCATCCCTCTCCCTCTCGCCGATCGGGATGTTTATTGTTTTTGTTTACATCTGGCTGCCTTACATGATCATTCCCATTCAGACCGCGCTGGAACGTGTGCCAGGCTCCCTGCTCGAAGCTTCCAGTGATCTCGGCGCAAAGCCCTCCCAGACCTTTCGCACAGTTATTTTACCTTTGGCATTTCCCGGTGTTGTCGCCGGTTCTATTTTCACCTTTTCGTTGACCTTGGGCGATTTTATTGTCCCTCTTACGCTTGGCAATTCGAAATTCTTTATTGGGCAGGCTGTTTATTCCTATCAGGGTACCGGTGGAAATATTCCATTAGCCGCCGCAATGACCATGGGACCTGTAGTCATCATGGTGGTTTATCTTTTGATTGCCCGCAGACTTGGAGCCTTCGATGCCCTCTAGCTCATCCAGCACCCGCCCAAGAGCAACCTGGGGCTTGACCCTCGCTGCGCTTGGTACTTTGCTTTTCCTGCATGTACCCATGTGGATCATTTTCCTTTACACGCTCACGCCGGACGAAACCACATATACTTTCCCGCTGCCGGGCTTCACCACAAAATGGTTTGGCGTTGCCTTGCAGCGTGCAGACTTGTGGCGCGCGCTTACGTTATCCTTTCAAGTTGCATCCATTGCTACAGTTGCCGCTTTGATTCTCGGTACCCTGGCTGCGGCGGCTGTCTATCGCAGCAACTTCTTTGGACGCGAATCGATTTCCTTTCTTTTGGTTTTACCGATTGCGTTGCCGGGCATTGTCACGGGTATTGCTCTTCGCACAGCCATTGGCGGTCTTGATATTCCGTTTTCGTTTTGGACAATTGTCATTGGTCATGCTACGTTTTGTGTCGTGGTTGTGTATAACAACGTACTGGCGCGTTTCCGCCGCACCAGCGCCACGATGATCGAAGCCTCGATGGACTTGGGTGCAAACTCCTTTCAAACATTCCGTTATGTGGTTTTGCCGAACATCGCAACTGCTTTGCTCGCAGGAGGCATGTTGGCTTTTGCGCTTTCCTTTGACGAAGTCATCGTGACCACATTTACCGCGGGGCAGCAAACTACACTTCCCATTTGGATCTTCAGCCAGCTTTCCCGTCCGCGTGACCGTCCCGTGACAAATGTAGTCGCAACCATTGTTATTCTCATCACTTTCCTTCCGATTTTCTTTGCCCAAAAGATCTCAGCGGACGCATCGGATACGGAAGGCGAAACGAAGTAATTAAACATCATTTTAGTAGGCAGACTCGCAAGGTGACGGTCATTTCTAAAATGGCTGTCACCTTCTTGTATAATAGCCCTTCATGCAAAATCCAATCTGGAAATTTGAATCAGACTTGACCAGGCGACTGCTCACTTGGAGTGTTCTTTCGCTTCTCTCTGGACTTTATCTCTGGTTCACAGCTAATGAATTTGGGCGAGGCTTTGGGATTCAAGCCATCCTTTGGGGCGCCGTGGACGCCGCTATCGCTGTTGTCGGGGTGAGAACAGCCGCTCGGCGCAAATCTACAGCTGACCCGATGAAAGAGGCGCTCTTTATCCGCAAGGTATTATGGGTCAATTTCGGTCTCGACGTGCTTTATATTCTCGGTGGATTTTGGGTTATTCAATCGTACACCGAATTGTTTTGGCAGGGGACAGGTTGGGGAATTGTTTTGCAGGGTACGTTTTTATTTTTCTTTGATCTTATTCACGCCTTGCGCGTGCCAATCGAGGTGCAATGACTTTTTCCTATCTCAATAAAAAATGTGAAGCGCGCGAGCATGCCGAAGGCGGATGCGGCGTTTTTACGCGCGAGAAAATTTCAATGGACGAACTGGTTTCCCTGTGGGGCGGCAAGATCGTTCACAAGGACGATCTTGATCCATCCATGCCGCGCTTCACCCAGCGCGTTTTGCAAATGGACGAGGATTTATATTTATTGACTGCCGAGGAAAAAGAACCGAATGATTGCTTCAATCATTCTTGTGAACCAAATTTGGGATTTTTCGGGCAGATCGGTTTGGTTGCCATGCGTGACATTGACGCAGGCGAAGAATTGACCTTTGACTACGCCATGTCTGATGGCGGACCATACGATGAATTTGAATGTCGCTGCGGTTCATCAAGCTGCCGTGGCAAAGTAACAGGCAATGATTGGAAGCTGCCTGAATTGTGGAATAAATACGCGGGTTACTTCTCGCCTTATCTTGCCAGACGAATTAAATTATTTTGATGAGACTTTCGTTTCCACTTCGTTTATATCTTGTCGCGCTTTTGCTGCGGCTGATTCCCGTCTTGCTCACTTGTGGCCTCGGCATTGGTCTTGATGACATGTTTCAATATGACATGCTCGCTCGCAGCCTCGCCTCGGGCAATGGCTTTCGCTGGTATGCCCTGGAGGATTTGAAACTTCTTGAGCCCTATGTGAAGTTGGATATATCAACTGCCTCTGGCTATGATCCGCAGTATGGACTTTACACTTCTTTTCGTGCTCCGTTTTACCCGGCCTTTTTAGCCATTGTTTATTTTTTCAATGGCTTGGATTTCTCCCGTTTCTTCGCTGCTCGCCTGGCGCAGGTTGTTTTTCTCGGTGCTCCGCTCGCTCCATTAACATATCTTGTTTCTCGAATCTTGTATCCCGATTCTGAAAAGACGGCAAAGATCTCAGCCTGGCTTGTGGCTGTGTATCCAATGCTCTTGGTTTACCCTTTGGGGCTCGGCACGGAGAATCCATTCTTCACGCTGCTTCTTACTTCTTTTCTATTTCTTCTTCAATCCATTGAACGCCCTTCTGTTTCCCGTCTTCTATTTTCTGGATTATTCCTTGCCCTAACCGCACTCACGCGATCCGTTATTCTTCCTTTTGCAGGGCTGGCCATTCTTTACCTGCTTGCCTTGCATCGCAGGAAGGCATTGATGACAGCAATAGTTTTTATATTGGTGGTCGCGCCGTGGATGCTTCGAAATTCTCTTTTGCATCATAAGTTCACAGGGATTGAAACGTCGATGGGATACAACCTGTATCTTGGCTATCATCCGCAGGGAAACGGCTCTTTTATTTTTGGTCCTTCGCTGGATTTACTCACCATTATGGATGATGCCGAACGGGATGAAATTGGCACTCAAAAGGCTCTTGAATTCATTAAATCCCAGCCTGAGAGATTTTTGCCGCTGGCAATGAACCGCCTTGGCTTTTTCTTTGGATTGGAAAAACGCGTGTTGATGTACTTTTACTCGAATGATATTTTCGGGTTCATTCCCCGCCCGATCCTGCTGACAGTTTCTGCGGTTTTGCTTCTCCCTTTTATGATTACCTCCACTTCCGCCATGTTTGGATTGTCGCTTCTGAAAAAGAGGCCGCAAACAATCTTATTGCTTCTATTGTTTATTTCTTATCTTTTGCCGCATGTTTTCATCCTTGCAGAAGACCGCTTTCACCTTGCGTTGATTCCCTACTTTGCGATTCTTGCGGCTGATTTTTGGACGAATGGTTTTCAAGGTTTCACTGCCCGATGGAATGAGGCGCGGTCTGGCAAACTGATTGTGATGTTCATTGCCCTTGGTGTTGTTCTGCTTCTGGCTAATTGGGGAATTGAGTTGGTCCGCGATGCGGATAAAATTGCAATCCTGCTGGGGCCAAATGGGAATATTGCCCATTTCCCTTATTGAGAGAAACCATGAGATATTTACTCGGCGAAAAACTGGATTTTAACTGGAAAGTTGTAACCGCTACCATTTTCAGCACCTTGCTGTTGATGGTTGACCATTATCACAAGATCACGGCGTATAAATATTTGGATCGTGTGATATTGTATCTTGTCATCCCATTGCTGGTTATTTTGATTCTGTTCCGTGAAAACCCGAAGGAATATGGGTTTTCATTTGGCGATTGGAAATTGGGGTTGACCTATACCGGGCTGGGTATCCTTTTCATGGCTCCTGTCATTTACCTGCTTGGCAGTGGCGATGCTTCCATGAAGGAGTATTATGATCGTTTCCTGCCTGGTCTGCCGTGGACAACCTTCCTTGACCTGATCGGCTGGGAATTTATCTTTCGCGGATGGCTTCTGTTCGCGTACGCCCGCAAAATGGGACCCGATGCCTTGTGGCTGCAGGCTGTCCCTTTTGCGCTGGCGCATATCGGTAAACCTGAGATTGAAACCTTGTCTACGATCTTTGGCGGGTTTGCGTTCGGCTGGGTGGCGTACCGTACAAA
Organism: Anaerolineales bacterium; assembly: GCA_014860805.1. GTDB lineage: Bacteria > Chloroflexota > Anaerolineae > Anaerolineales > Villigracilaceae > Villigracilis. Next base: position 11,628 of record JACZJB010000038.1, on the reverse strand, counting down.
ATCTTTTGTGTGGCCATTCCTGATCCACTGGTTCATCGCCACATTCATTATCATTGTTGCGGCTGGGGTTATTTAGACCATGAGCGCTTACACGATTCGCTCTGCGCTGGAATCAGAGTCCGCTCAAATTAAAGCTTTAATTGATTTGGTCGGGATCAACCCGATGGGGTTGGATTGGAAGCGTTTTATTGTCGCTGTAAATGCTGAAGGACAAGTCATCAGTTGCGGACAGTTAAAACCTCATGGAGCAGACGTCCTCGAATTGGCTTCCATTGCGACGCTTCCTGAATATCGAGGACAGGGGATTGCTCGGGCTGTTATTGAGGAATTACTTCGCAGAAGCCCAAGACCTTTATACTTGATGTGTATTGCGCATAATGGGCCTATGTATGAAAAGTTTGGTTTTCGCGTAATCGACTCCGGGGATATGCCGCGTTATTTCAAGCGCATCAAAAAACTTTTTGATGTAACGGATGTGTTCCGCCGGACAAGCGAGGAATTGCTCGTGATGAAGTTGGAGTAGAATTATCTTTATGAAGAATGCTTTGTATGTGCTCCTGGGTGTTATGGCGGGCTTTGTACTTGCGGGTGCGCTGATATTCGTCTCTCGTGCTCCTGAGGGCCAGCCGATCGTTTTACAGCCAGCGCCGACGAAAGTGCCTGTTGCGGTTCATGTGATTGGTGCAGTTCCGCGCCCGGGTTTGTATGAGTTTGCGGAAGGTGCGCGCGTACAGGATGCGATCGATGCTGCCGGCGGTTTGCTTGCATCTGCAAACGTGGATGCGGTAAATCTGGCGGCATTGCTGACAGACGGCCAACAATTGAATATTCCATATAAAGATGGTGAGGCTCCCGCAGAAGCACCTGCTGAACCGGAATTGCCGAGCTCATCCAATTCGGAGGATGAGAATTCATCCAATTCCGCAAATACAGATTTGATCAATATAAATACAGCGTCATTGGAGGAATTGGATTCCCTGCCAGGCATAGGCCCAACCATTGCGCAGCGCATTATAGATTACCGTACCGAAAACGGTCCATTTACCACTATTGATGAAATTATGGATGTTCCCGGGGTCGGGCCTTCCACTTTTGATGAAATAAAAGACCTCATTACGGCGTAGGCGGATTCGTGCGAGTCTTTGATCATTTTGCTTTTATTGCGCCGTTATATGCGCGTGTCGCTTATTCAAAAACGGATATGATGCGCTCAGTTGCATCATTGCCTGTGCGCGGAAATTTGCTGGATGTGGGTGGGGGCACTGGGCGTGTGGCCTCTGCGATTCGCGATCTGGTGGATGAGGTCATTGTGGCTGATGTCTCTCTGGGAATGTTGAAAGAAGCGCCTCTCTCCACGCTCAGACCTGTTTGCAGTGGATCTGAATCATTACCCTTCGCTGATAACTCTTTTGAGCGCGTCATCATGGTGGATGCCCTTCATCATGTGATTGACCATAATGACACCGCCCGTGAGTTGTTGCGTGTGCTGAAGCCCGGCGGTGTGCTTGTCATTGAAGAACCGGATATCCGCACGTTTGGTGTAAAACTGATCGCGGTCGCTGAAAAGCTGCTGCTCATGCGAAGTCACTTTCTTGCGCCGGATGAAATTTTGAAATTATTTTTGAATGGGGAGAAACAAGTTAAAGCCGTGGATGGAACGGCGTGGATAATTATAAAAAAGTAGGTCGCGCCTAGGCGCGACCTACTTTTTTATTGGCTTTTACTCACTCGCCAGCACGTGCCTTGCGATTACCAATCGCTGGATTTCACTCGTCCCTTCACCGATGGTCATTAAGCGCGCATCCCGATACATCCGCTCCACATTGTATTCGCGGCTGTACCCATACCCGCCGTGGATTTGGATGGCGTCATAGCAAACCCGCTCCGCCATTTCAGTGGCGTATAGTTTTGCGATGGCAGCTTCTTTGTTGTACGGACGCCCCTGATCCTTAAGCCATGCTGTCTTGTAGATCATAGTGCGTGCCAGTTCAATTTCCATTGCCATATTGGACAGTTTGAATTGTATCGCCTGAAACTCTGCAATGGCTTGTCCAAAGGCTTTGCGTTCCCGTGCATAGTTGACAGCCGCATCCATGGCGGCTTGCGCCAGACCGACAGAGATTGCGCCAATACTGATGCGTCCCGCATCCAGCGTGGACAGGGTTTGCTGTAACCCGCGTCCTTCGGCTCCGACCAAATTTCCCAGCGGCACGCGGACATTGTCATAGGTGATGCCGTGTGCAGGTGAACCGCGCAAGCCCATCTTCTTTTCTGCGGGGCCAATCGTCAATCCCTTTGAATCTGTCGGCACGAGGATCATGCTCAACGACTTCGATCCGCCTTTGGGATCGGTGCGTACGAGAGTGATGATGTACTCTGCAATGCCGGCGTTTGTGCACCACATCTTCGAGCCATTGATAACCCATTCATCACCCTGTTTCTCCGCTTTGGTGATCACTCCGCCTTGAATATCCGAACCAGCGCCGGGTTCGGTCAGAGCCAGTGCGCCGAGTTTGTTCTCTCCGCTCGCTACAATGGGCAGCCATTTCTTTTTTAGTTCTTCGGTCCCATAAAGTGCAATGGGCGCAGTACCAAGTCCATTGTGGGCGGTGAATGCCAGCGCCGTGGAACCGCAGCCCCAGCCCAACTCCTCCATCGCAATTGCGTTCGAGATCGAATCCACATTTGAGCCGCCGTACATCTCAGGGATGCTCATCCCCATCAAACCGATCGGTCCGCCTTTGCGGGCCGCCTGCCAGTTAAACTCTTCCTTCTCGTCTACTTCGCGGGCTTTGGGTCTTAATTCCTTCTCTGCAAATTCGTGCACGATCTTTTTCCAGATTGCCTGCTCATTGCTCAGATCGAAATCCATGTTGTGTTCCTGCCTTTTTAATTAGATTGTGATTACTTTTGAAGCCTTCATTTGGGCTTCGATAATATCGGGCATTCCGCCAACGATACCAACTTTAACTTTGTCTGCGATTTTCATTTCATCCAGGCATGTGGAGCATACAATAAGCCGTATGCCTTTCGCTTCCAATTGACCAAGTTGTTCAAGGATAGGCGAACCTTCCGCCACAAGTTGAACACCGTCTGTGTAGAACGTGATTGCAGCGGGGTATTCGCTTCCCTGCAAAAGAATATCAAAATATTTTTTGATCAATTTCATATTCAGATCATGAATATTTGTGTGTCCCATCCCAAATGTGGTGCATTGTATGACCGTGTCTTTCATGGTTATTCCTCTGCGCTAAATTTGTCAAGCAGCTTTTTGGCAGCCTTGGTTTTTTCCTTTGGCACAAAGACCTGTACGCTTCCCAGGCCATCCACTGTCACGGGGTAAATGGTATGCCCGATGGATTCCTGTACCAACTCAACATCGATGCCGTTTGCTTCGAGATAACTTTCAAGCAGGTCGGCATCCAGTCTGCTGTGCAATTCGGTCAGTAATTCATACTTCATGTCGTTCATGGTGTTCTCCAAAAAATGATGAACAGGACTGTCCATAGGATACTCACGATCAACTGGCGGACGCCAATTTTTGTGGGCTTCCATCCAACTGCAGGGTGAGTTATACCCCAAAGCGTTTCCAGCCATTGCACTAAAAACGGGATGAAAATAACCTGTGGAATTAAATGTAGTACACCCAGCCCGAATGACACAATTAAATTGAACGAGGTGTAGGTGAAGGAGCGGAATCCCATCCGCCACCAATCGCTTCGATTTTTAACTGATGCTTGTTCCTGTGTCAATTCGCGCTGACTCAGCCTGAGATAGGCGTACACAATGCTGGCTGCTGATTGCAGCCAGGTGAATACCCAAAGCCACCAGCCAAGCGGATTATATTCGCGGATGCTGACCCAGTACGCAGCAGGCGCCGCCAGTGACAGGGCACCCGTGGCGATGACTTCCACGCCGGCTTGTTTCCTCTCCGCCCGCCTCGAGACCAGCCACAAATGCCATGCGAAAACGGGCACTCCAGGAACAGCAAGAAACAGGATGTAACCAAAACCATCAAGGATAAGTCGGAGCAGGGCCAGGGTGGCGACACTGCTGTAGATCAGAACCCAGAAGCGGGCGGGGACAAGATCCGTCTTTGGGCGTCGTCCACTATATGCTTTGATGGCAATTGTCATCGGCTGTCGGATCATGAATGCCGACATCACTGCAATGATAAGGTTGAGGGTCGCGTTCGTGAAATCGCCGCCAGCAAAGATGCCAACCAGCAGCGGGCTGAGAATAAAAACCCATGAGCCATGGTCTTGTGGCAGGGCGATCTGCTTTTTGAAGTATTGTTCCATCTGGCACAAGCATACAAGAAAAACATTACTCGCGCAAGGTTGATATAATAGGCGAAATTATTTCAAGGAGAGATTTTATATGGCTGGTAAAAAGAACGCGAAAAAAGCGAAAGCTCAACAACCTGACAAGGCAATTCAGTATGTTGGGATAGCGTTGGTAGCTCTTGTTGTTGCATTTTTCCTTTGGCAGTATGTGCCTTGGGAATCATTTGCTGTAAATAATGAAGCTCCATCGGGCGATGTTTCATCCAACAGCCCAAAGCAGTATGATGCTGCTCCACCAATGACAATCGATGTGAATAAAAAATATTCCGCAACGGTTGAGATGGAAAAAGGCGGTGAATTTGTGATCGAACTGTATGCCGATAAAGCGCCTATTACTGTGAACAGTTTTATCTTTCTTGCTCGTGAAGGATACTTCGATGGCGTTACCTTTCACCGTGTGCTGGAAGGTTTTATGGCGCAGGGCGGCGACCCCACGGGTACAGGCATGGGCGGTCCCGGTTATTCCTTCGTAAATGAAGACAGCGACTTGACCTTTGATAAACCCGGCGTAGTTGCCATGGCAAACGCGGGCCGCGATACGAACGGCAGCCAGTTCTTTATTACTTTTGTTCCGACTCCTGAATTGAATGGCGGTTACACTATTTTTGGTCAGGTAATTGAGGGTTTGGAGGTGGTCAACGGCATTACGCGCCGTGACCCAAACACAAATCCAACCTTTATTGGTGACGCCATTAAAACGGTTACGATCACGGAAGAGTAGAAAGAAATAGCAAGAGAGTGAAGGAAAATCCTTCACTCTCTTGCTATTTAATGACATTTGAAGGGTAAAATTAAGCTGTATTTATTGTTGACCAACCACTGGAGGCAGAATCATGGACGATAAACATACCAAAGGTGAAATGCACGGATGTATTGTCTGCGGCTCGTTGTACCAGCTTTATGTTGTCAGTGACGCGCAGGGGAAATTTATTGACTGCAAGGTGATGACCGCGGGCGGCAGGCGGGTTCGTAATCCGCATCGTCCGTTGGTGGCTTGCGAGAAGCATTCAGCCGAAGAAGTGGAAGCTGCTGTGATACGGGCATACGGTCCGCAGGATGATGACGACTGATTATGTTCTGTCGTAAAAAACCAGTAGCGTGCTCCCGTATCTTCTTTGTTCCCCTTCAATGAGATTTTTTAATTCAACCTGTTCATGTTCTGTTGGGTCAATTTGTACGATGACAGTTCCGTCTTCGGTTAGCCATGCCACATTATCGTCGATCAGCTTCAAGGCCATCAACCACATTTGCTTGTATTGCGGCGGGGCGATGTAAATATATTCGAATCGTTTGTCAGCTTTTGCGGCTAACAAACTAAAAGCGTCACCGCGCCGAATTTCAACATGCCTGGCGAACCCGCAGTGATCCACATTTTCTTTTATCGTTTCAACAGGTGCGCGGTTCAAATCTGTAAACCGCACAAACGCTGCGCCGCGGCTGATGGCTTCGATGCCAATTGCGCCTGTGCCTCCAAATAAATCCCACCAATTTGAATTAATCACATCGTCCGCCAAAATATTGAAGAGCGCCTCTTTGACGCGATCCATTACGGGGCGGGTCGTATCGCCCGGTACAGACTTTAATTTTCTACCTTTGGCAATTCCAGAAATCACCCGGAGACTCATTCCACGCTTTTCCTTGCCGCCATATAGTTTTCGTGTGACGCTGTGATGGGGACTACACATCCTGTCCCGAGAATGTGGCGATGTCCGTTTGTCTGTTTGATGGCATCTTCCGCTTCTTTCCTGACCTGGTCTGGGAACTCCAGCGTAAGCGAATCCTGTCTCAAGCCGCCGCAAACCGCTCCCTTGAAAAGACTCTGCGCTTCTGTAAGCGACGGATACGTCTCGCGGTCATGCCAGTTCACAATTTGAAAATCTATAAGGCGTAACAATGAGAAATAAACGTCCCTGCCGTGCAAGTGGAGCATGTTGCACCACAGGTCTTTTGTGGGTTCCAGAGTTTTCTGATCGTACGGTAAGGCAATGGATTTGTATTCATCGAGTTCCAGCATGCTTGCTTGTGCGTGTTGTATGGCGTAAAAGATTCCATCTACGCCGATCTCGCAGACCGCTTCTACAAATTTAACCGCAGACTTGGTGATGGTTTCCAATCCTTTCATCACGGCTTCGGGGTGTTTTCGAATATGCTCGAGAAGCAGGTCGTTACCTGCAAGATTTTTTGCCTGCGAGAGCGGATTGAAGATGGTTTGGATGATCGGTGTTTCAGGGTCGAGACTCTGTTTGATCGAACGGAGGCAGGCTAATTGTCCCGCAAGATGCGTGGAGGTTGGTTCAAGCACGGGGAGCTTTTCCCAGTCTTCAGGTTTTTGGATGACGCGTTTGGTGTAGCGCCGCGAACCTTCCGCATCGCCTTTCCATTCATCCTCAACGCCCCAGTCTTTGACGGCGAAGGATGAGGACGGCGTCACTTTGACAATATCAAAATCGTAGGTGTGTTGGTGTTTTAGGGTGGCGGCGGCGAGAGTTTCCGGGTTCTGATCATCTACTGGAAAGTGCCGCCAGAGAGCGATGGGAGTGCGGTCTGTGATTTCCCCTTTTAGACATGCTTGAATACGTTCGCGGTGTGAGGTCATTTTACAATTTACTTTCCAGGCGGTGCCTGTGATAGATTCCTTCACGGAAGGTTTTTGCAATTGTAAATCCATTTGCCTGAGTTGCCAGCAGACTGGCTTTATTCCAGGTTTCAATGCTTGCGAATATTTTCTTGTACCCCCGTTTGCGCCCCTCATCCATCAGGGCTTTTTGCAGGCTGCGTCCCAGATGACGGCCGCGAAATTTTGGGTCGACAGTGAAGTAAACGCATTCAATGGAATTTTCCTCCATCTGTCCCTGAATGGTGATGCTGGAAACAATCATTTGTAAAAAGGCGAGCGGACGGGTAAACAATACTTTCAAAATCTGCTGGATGAACCATGTACGGTCACGGGTTAGGTTTGATGTAAGCGCCGACGGCTCAGGGGATGCCAGGCTGAAGCCCATGATCTCATTTGTTTCGTTTTCCAGTGCATAAAAACCGAAAGCGCGTTCATCTTTTATCGCCATTTCAAAATAGCGCAACACAAATGGATAGCCGAGTTTTGAAAGAAGTCCTGCGTCTCCCATGTGGACCTCTGCGATGCGCGGGAGCAGGTTTGTGTTGATATTTTTCAGGGGATGGAGTGAGTAATTCATGATTTGTTTTATGCCAGTCCGCGGATAAGAAAGGGACCAAGCGGGCGAACGATGAAGGCGGGCAATCGCTTCCAGGCGGCGATGGCAAGTTGAAATTTTGGATTCTTTTGGTTCAGTGAAGGCAATTCATGTCCGGGGGCGAGCCAATGCCAGTAGGCAAGCAATTGTTTGCGCGGCGACCATTTCATTTTGAAGACTTCGTTTCCTGAACCAACAAGACTGCGGCCAAGGTCAAAGGTTTTTAATCCCTTTTGAATACCGCGTTCGATGACAGACCAATATAGAAATTCGCCCGCGTAGGTCGAGCGGGCATGGCGCAAAATATTGGCGTGGAGGTTGAACACGGTGTCATCCTGGTAAATGAACACGCCGCCGCCGGATATTTTTCCCTGCGCGTTATAAAGGACGGCAAATTCGAGTGTGTTGCCCAAAAGCTCGGCCATTTTCCTTAAGTAGTTTTTTGAGTGATACGGTGAGCCAAGTTCGTGCATGCTTTTTGCAAGAGCTTCGTAGATATCATCCAAAATTTCAAGATGACCGAAGCGGATTTGAAATCCCTTTTTGAGGGACTTGCGGACGTGATTGCGATGATCGGACGAAAATGTTTTGAGCAACTCGTCAGGGTTGGACGGAAGATCTATCAAATAGGTGAAGTAATTGGGGTTTTGCTGCCAGTTATCGGGTGGAGTCGAAGCGCCCTCGTCAAAGCGGATGGAAATATATTCAGTTTTTATTTCCTCTCCGAGGCGGCGGGCTTCATCCAGTAAAAGATCGCGCGCTTCGCTGCTTTCGTACGCAAAACCGCCGTAGCTTCCAAAAGGCGCGGTGGTGAGGTAATGCCCAAAGACGGGATGCTTGATTTCAACGAGACCAAGCGCAGCCACTGGCAGCGAATTTTCAATCGCTGCATAGCGATACGTGGTGTACCCATACATTTCGTGAACAAGATTTAACCAGTTATCCAGCCCTGCAAAGCTCAATTTTTTTTCAAGGGATGGATAGCCTACCGAGTCGACAAGCTGTACTTTCATTGGGCGGCCTCATTCACGTACGCTTCAACGGTGGAGATGGGGAAGTTGTGCAATAGATCGTTTAGGAAGAAAGATTTGTTTCGTGTAAATGGGAAAAGGAGCGGATTGGCGAACAGGTCGCGAGCGAGGCGGGCAGGCCAGCGAGTGGGCGGGACGATTTCGTAGGGGTGTAAAAAGATCACAGGGCTCAAGCCTGCCTTTAATTCTTTTTCAATGATTTTGAAAACTGTTTTGGCGAAGAGTCCGCTCATGAAACTGGAACCGTAAGGAAATTCGCCTCCAAAAATAAGAGAAAGATCCATACGACGCGGCGCATGGAAATTGGAGGGCCTTCCAAGCAGCGGTAGTGTGCTGGCTGGGATCTCCCATATTTTCCCTTTCTGTAAGATCGTTCCTGTTGGGGCATAAAGTGATGAGCTGTATGTGAAGTTGTTTTGTTCAAGCAGCGGATATACACTTTCGACGGTGTTGATCATCGGTGCGCGAAAGCCATGTACTTTATATTTTTTTCGCCAGCCTGCGGAGGTTTGCAAGTCATGTTTGATGTCGGAAACAATCGTCAATGGGCGGTGCACCTGACAGTGAAAGCCGACCTCATGCCCCGCGTTGAATATTTTTTGCGGCAAGTCAGGATACCATTCCACCAATTCGCCGACCAGATAGAAACTTGCTTTTGCTTCGCCCAGCATTTCGAGGATTGGGTCGATGGCGTCGCGTGAATATCCTTCGTCCAGTGCAAATCTTTTTTCGGATGCAAGAAAGTCATGTCTGCGGGAGAGGGCGAACCAGGATTCGTAGTCAATGGTAAGTAACAGGCGGGGAGATGGTGTCATGGCGGGCAGATTATAGCAGGGTGTTAGGGTACTTTTTTGACGACGCAAAAAGTTGCGCCATTGCGCGAAACTTTCAAGAGGGGCGGCTGGTCCCGCAAAATTCGGGTATCTTCGTTTGAGCGGGTGCTTATGAGGATGTAATCGCCCGATCGAATGTCTTTGGCTTCGGTTCGGTGATCTCTGATCGTGATGTTTGAACTGGCATAGTATGCGGCAATGTAGGGTTCGCGGCGGACGAATAACTGAGTTCCTGCGGGCGCTTCTTCATTCAATCTGAGAGTTGCTTCTCGATAACAGGTAAGCCAGTACTCTGTCTCATAGTGACGGAATGCGCCAGTAGTTCCGCCAATAAACGAATTGTAGTAGGCGTATTCATACGGGTGAAGTTGAACGGAAGGAATGATTCCGAAAGCCAATATGGCGGCGAGAGAAAATACCTTCACCCCGCTGTTTTTTATTGTTTCAAAAAATTTATCGAATGCAAACCCTGCAAAGATGAAGACGGGGGGCAGGATAAAAAGGAAATGCCGAAAACCGTCATACATGGGTGGTTTGCGGAGAATAACATAAGCCGCTGGAATGAGGAACCAAAGCAGGATAAGAATGAGAGTCGTTCTTTTTTTGTTATCTGCTCTCCAGAACCCAATCATTGACCCGATGATGAATAAAATCCAGACGGGTTCGGTTAGCGTGTAGCCAAGAAGCGTAGGCAGGTAGCGTCGGGGAAGCTCATCTGCTTTGTATTGTTGACTCATGAATAACACAGTTAATTGAGTTGGGTTATCGGACATAAACCCGAAGACTTCAACGAACTTTAGTAGAGGGTTTGTCCAAAGGTATGGCCAGGCGATAAAAGCAATTAAAAGCGTAAGAACAGCATAAGCCGCGAAATACTTTATCAATGTGAGCGGCTTGATTTTGTTTAACTGGCTAAGGGCGTATAGCCCAGTTAACACGGCGGATAATGGTCCAAGAACGCGAATGGATGTGGCAATTCCGAGAAAAAAAGCAGCTGTCAGAATCTTGGAGAATTTTGCCTTTTCATTTCCGACAATATCATCGACCAATTCAAAGCCAAAGCACATGGCTCCGATGAAGAAGACGAGGAAAGGAATGTCTTTTGGATTGATGAAGGCATGTCCCCACAGAAGCGGCTGCCACGAAAAAAATGCGCTTGCGGCAACGGCGGCTATTGGACTCATCCATTTAACTGTGAAACGATAGAAAAGATAAACGCCCAGTTGAAAGGTCAGAAAGTTGATGAGATGCCAGGCGGATGCGTTATCAACGCCGAGGGATTCGACGAATGCAACAAACGGACGTGCGATCAAGATGTAAGCGGGTCCACGGTTGGCGTGATCCGTGCCGCTGGCGCCATAGGCATTTTGCAGATCAAAATTCCCGCTGAACCATTCAGTGGGGGTATAAGCATAGCGCAGCGCATTGGCATAATCGTAAAAGAGCGGCTCGTCCCAGGATAAGCCGTAGCTGCGAAATGTTATTACGCCGACGATAATATTAATAATCAGCAAAAGGAGGATGGGGTGTTTACGAAGGATTTGCAAGGGAAGATTTAAGCTTCTTATTTCTGTGAGATGCGATATGCCTGACGCTTTTGAGCCTGTATCATACGCGCTTTTTCTTCTTCTGTTTCTGTGATCAATGCTGGGACGCTCGTTGGGCGCCCTTCATCGTCAAGTGCAACATAGACGAGGTAGGCGGTGTTTGTGTGCGTCTGTTCGCCAGTGACGGGGTTTTCTGCAATGACTCGAACTTCCACTTCCATGGATGTTTTGCCCGTATAAGTTACTTCCGCATTGAGGACAATCAAATCCCCGATGCGGATTGGCTGGCGAAAGGTCATTGAGTCGATTGCGACGGTGACGACTTTCTTTTGCGCGTGACGCATGCAGGCTAGCGCGCCAGCTTCATCCACAAGCTTCATGATCCAGCCGCCATGGACATTGCCAAGCAGGTTGGCGTGTTCCGGGTGCATGAGCTGCGAGAGGGTGACCCGAGAAGCCCGAATGGGTTTTGGAGTAAGGGTATTTGTCATGGGAATTAATCCAAATCTTGTCTTTGTTCACCGGAGTCCACAGTATGCAGGCGCTCTGGGGCTTCCAGCAGAACGTCAATAACGGAGTGGCTGAGTTCTGCCATCATTCGCGGGAGTGGAACAGTTGCAGGCGGGTATACTTTTTGGGGTCTTGGGGGCGGTTTGAGG
>JACZJB010000037.1 GCA_014860805.1 Anaerolineales bacterium | reverse complement strand
CCCGCAAAGCGAGTCAAGCGCATCAAAGGAGTTCAGAGATGGTCGTAAACCTGTTATTCACTTCGTTCTACCTATCGGTTGGTGGACTGCTTGCGTTGGCAGCGTGGACGGGGTACTTCGAGGTGCCGTCCCTTTTGGTGTGGGTCGGCGCGGGCATCTTTCTGATCATCGGTCTCTGGCGGCTGCTGCATTTAAGCAAGGGGTAACGAGGTCCCGCCTGCGTGTAGCTCCTTGCCTCATTCCCGCCGTATAATGGATATGCAAGCATCGATCCATCTTTAAGCCCGCAAAACCAAGGAGATAAAAAATGGCATACACAATGGACACAAAAGTCGGCGACATTTTGAAAGACACAGGCGCGGTCAAGATTCTGGAGAAGCATGTCCCAGGCATTTCCAAGAATCCGATGATCGGCATGGCAAAAGGCTTTACCCTCAAGCAGATCCTTGCTCTGCCGCAAGCCAAGGAAGCAGGGCTTACCCAGGACATGGTAACGAAGGTGCTGGCTGAGATCAACGCGATCAAGAAATAAGCGGCAAAGAACCCGAAACAAACGACCCGATGGCTGTCCATCGGGTCGTTTGTTTGATTCTACGCATGGGTGTAAGTTGCTTTGGATTTTAAAGAAGGAGCGTGCACTGCATGCCTAAAGCGGTATGGTAAAGAAGAAGGAACTGCCCTGCCCCGCTTCGCTCTCGAACCAGGTCTCGCCGTCGTGCAGGGAAATGATGTGCTCGACGATCTTCAGCCCCAGCCCAAAGCCGAGGCGCGGATCGTCCTTGTCTTCGAGGATGGTCTCGAAAGGCTCAAAGACCTTCTCCTGATCCGCTTCGGCGATGCCGATGCCCGTGTCACTGACCTCGAAGAGAATCTGATTCGGCTCGCGCACCACGGTCACTGTGATGGTCCCGCGCTCGGTGAACTTAACCGCGTTGTGGATGTAATTCAACAAGGCCTGGGACAGGCGCAGAGGATCGCCCTCGATGGTCGGCAGGTTTTCGGGAATCTCCTCTTCCAGCGTGATGCCGTCCTTGCGCTCGATCAACTGGTCGGCAATGGTCATCACGCCGTCCAGCAGGGCGTAGATATCCACATCCTGCAAGTCCAATTCCATTCGGTCGGTGACGGTATAGGCGTAATCCTGAAAGTCGTTCACCTGTCCAATGAGCGGAGCCAGCGCCGCCTGAAGATGCTCGATGGGAGAATCTTTGATATCAATGTAATCCTCCAATTCCTCGATGCGGTACAGGTCATTGACCCTGGCCTGCACTTCGGCCAGTCCCTTGCGCAGGAAGGTGGAAGATTTGTATAAGAATTCATTGTGTTTATCAGAGTCGGTCATGGTGTCCTCCTATGGTTTGGGCCAGAGCAGATAGACAGGCGTTGAATAGCCGTGTCTGCCAGCCGAGTATAACAGTCCGCTGGAAGGTTCGGCGCAGCCTTTTTGATCTTCAATGATCAAACTTGTGTTATCCAGAATCCCAAGCACGGTGAATTCAAGTGCCCCATCCCTGCAAACCCAGGCCTCGATGATGAAGCGCGGACTGCGCGCATTTTCACGCTCGCTCAACTCCAGCAAATTCGGGTCCTTCCAGACGATGTTCACGAAATTCCCAGAGCGTGAGACGTCCACATTTTCAGGCGGCTTGTAATCACCCCAGAATGGAATTTGATATGCGCCGGGATAATAATTTTCAAGGCTGGCGACATCGCCGCCCGCCAGGTCAATGGGCTTCCTCTCCACCCAGCATCTCTTCAACCCCTCGTTCGCTGATTGAAAATTCAGATACAGCCATTCACTGGTTACGTCCCTGCCGGTAACGGTGACGGCAGTATTCCTGTTCAACACCGCCACGGAAATATACGGAGCGCCGGGACCAGCGCGGCAGTTCGTCCTGTCCACATTTACCCTGCCAGCCCAAACAGCGAAGGTCGGCGAGGGTGTTGGCGTATCAGATGGAAGCGGGGGAAGAGTCGGAGCAGCAAGGGAAGGTGTACGCGTCTCTTTCGCGGCGGGAGCTGGCTCTGTCCCCCCGGCATTCGCAAAAGCTGTCAGCGTTTCCGTCGCTTCTCGCGGCGCGGCAGGCGCATCCGTAGAAAGAGCGCTTGAAGAGAGTGTAAAAATGATCAGCACAGCGGCGATCAACAAAACAAGGATGCCCGCTGTATGATTCTTCCATTTCGATTCAGTCATTCGGGAAGTATACAGAAATCAAAGGGCAATGACAAGCCTGAAATCATCCATCAGGGTTTGGGGAGTTTCCCCTGCTGGGCGGGAGTGAAGCTCTCGGGAATCGCATCCGACCCATCCTTGAAGGCGCCGCGAATCCCTTCACGGATCTCGCTCCAGTAGGCTTTTGCGGCGGCTGTTTTATCTTCACGAAAACGCGCCAGCCATTCAACCAGCACGGGGGTGCGCAAGCCGTCGCTCTCCCACTGCACCAGATAGCCCATGACCATGTCGATCACGCGCTCGCTTTCCCAATAGACGATCTTGGGGGCTTCGCGCTCGTAGATCTCCCGCGCCAGTTGAAATTGATGCGCCTTGTAGTTCACGTTCAGCCCATCGTAATGGGCGCGCAAAATATCATCGGTGATGGTCTCGGACCATTTGCGATGGAAACGGCAAATGCCGCTGTTCTCGTTGAAGAGTTCATAGGTCATGCGCTCGACATTCTTGCGTCCCAGCAGTTCAGGCGCTAAAAACTCCACGCCGTAGTGGACGAAGTACTTGCCCATCATCGGCATGGGGCTGAGCATGCCCGGCACCCAGTATTGATTCGGCACCATGCAGCCTTCATCTCCGTGACCAATGAAGACCGCCCTGTCAATGCTGCGGATGCCGTAGCGCTTATCGATCTCCTTTGCGGCCACGCGAATACCGTTTCGGAACCATTCCGCATTTGGCTCGAAGAGAATGGCGCTGACGATGTTGATGGCATACCTGGCGTTTTTCATGCTGTCGGTGACGATATCGAAATTGGATGAATCCTCCGCCCAATTGAAACTCATCTCGCTGGCGGGAGGCAGCCCAAACTCGAGCGGATCGATCAACCCGCCGTGAACAAGTTCCATGGTCCAGGCGACGGTGCCGCCTGTTTGAATGGAGTCAAAGCCCATCGCATCGACAAAGTCATTGAGTTGTTCGGCGGCGCGCTGGTCAAAGACTCCCACCTGCGGACCAAGCACGTGATAGGGTTCATAATCCTTTTTATACTGCCCGAACATTTTCTTGCAAACCACGGGGCAGGGCTCGCCGCAGTGCTGGAACTTCTTGGTCTTGATGGTCTCTTCGTTGAACTGCTTCAAATAATGGTTCAGGATAAAGTTTTCGTGCTGATGCAGGCGAGACTTGACGGGCTGGTAAATGGATGTGTAGTTGAAACTGAGGATGCGCTCGTTCAGGTCGCGCATGTTGACGCCAAAAGTGCCGCCTGTCTCGAACTCGGGCACATAACGGTATTTTTCGGTCACAGCCAGGTCGGTCTGAATGGTCTTCTTGCCAAAGTGTTCAAGGAAATATGCGTCGATCTCGGCGGAGTCGCGCAGGTCTGGGTCTTCCCATTCGCCGCCGAAGACGATACCCGCAATATTATGGCGGCGAAAGAGGCGGCTTCCCAATCCGCCGCGCCCAGCCCAGTCCACAACTGCGGTAAAGGCGCCGTTCCGTATCGGGCTGGAACCGATCGCCCCTTCACGGGTATATTTCGACGCAGGACCGATGGCGCAAATACGCAGATTCCCTTTTGTATATTCCTTGGCGTAGCGGTCATACAAGGCCTGCTGCAAAGCATAGAAACCGATCAGGCGCTCCCCTTGCGGGCTGGCATAGCCCGCCCAAAGCGGCTCCACGTTAACAGGTTCGATGCGCACTTGAATTTCCCCCGCTTTGTGATTGAGCAATACCACGCTTGGTTCGGCAGCCATCCCGCGCAATGCCACGTAGTTGACGCCGACCCCATGAAAGGTGTACGCCGCGCCGCCCATGCTGGAGACGTAGAACCCATCCCATTGGGAACTCCAGGAACTGAAGACGAGTCTGCGCGAGCCGGGGATGGAACTGCCCGAGAGCAGTCCCTCGCCAAAGGTGAAACTATCAGGGTAAAGATTGAAGCGATGCCAGCCATAATCCACGGGACCGAGGATCTTCTCCTCATCCTCAATGGGACGCAGGTACCAGTTTTTATTCTGGAGATGAATGGTCAATTCGCGCTGGATGATGGGATAGGTCATCGAATCACTCCTTTAATTTTCTTCCCGATACAACAAGACAAGCTTACTCCTGAAAACCCGTCTTGTACAACTCATAATACATGCCCTGTTTTGCAAGCAGTTTGGCGTGTGTCCCCTCTTCGGCGATTCTGCCGCCTTCGATGACCACAATGCGGTCTGCGCTTGTAATGGTGGACAGACGGTGCGCGATGACGAAAGAAGTGCGTCCCTTTAGCAGCTTCGTCAATGCACGTTGAATGATCTGCTCCGTTTGAATATCCACAGAGGATGTGGCTTCATCCAAAATTAGAATCCGCGGGTCAGCCAGCAAGGCGCGCGCAAACGAGATCAACTGGCGCTGTCCCACGCTCAAGGTTGCGCCACCCTCCTCCACCGAAGTCTCATATCCATTCTTCAAGCCGAGGATAAAATCGTGGGCGCCAACAGCTTTTGCCGCGGCGATCACTTCTTCATCACTGGCATCCAAACGCCCGAACAAAATATTTTCCTTCACGCTGCCGTTGAACAGGAACGGGTCTTGCAGCACCATGCCCATCTGGCGGCGCAGTGAACTTTGAGTCACCTCTCGCAAGTCCTCACCGTCCACGCGCAAACAGCCGTCCGTTGGGTCATGGAAGCGCGTCAGCAATTTGACGATGGTCGTCTTGCCCGCGCCCGTCTCGCCAACCAACGCGACCGTCTCGCCTGCTTTCACATCCAGATCGATCTGATCCAGGACAAGGGTCGGGTCATCGGAATAATGAAAGGTGACGTTATCGAATCGCACCGCGCCGAGAATGGGTTCCATTTCTTTGGCATTCGCGGCATCCTGAACATCCACGGGCGTGTTGAGCAATTCCAGGATGCGCTCGCCGCCCGCCATCGTGGATTGGAGCGTGTCGAAGCGGCGGCTCAAGTCACGGATCGGTTCGAAGAAACGGTCAACATACAATACGAAAGCGATCAACACACCGGGCGTAATGGTCTCGCCCAGCACAGCCGTCCCGCCGACATACACAACCAGTGAAGTTGCAATGGCGCCGAGGATATCCACAACCGGCGTAAAGACCGAAGCGACCCTGGCTGCATCCAGACTCGTCTCATAAAAATAGCGGTTGACGTATTCTTTGAAGGTCTTGTAATTGCGTTCCTGACGCGAAAACGCCTGCACCACACGCACGCCGTTGACGCTCTCCGCCAGCACGGAATTTGTCCACGAGACCGCCGCACGTACTCTGCGATAATTCTTGCGCGCCACCGCGCGGAAGGCAACCGTCGCCAAAACCATGAGCGGCAGAACTGCAAAGGTCAACATGGAAAGCTGGAAGTTCAACGCGATCATCGCGATCAACGTGCCGACGATCCCCAGCAAATTGCGGACAATCGCCAGCACCGCCCAGGTGATGAACTCACGCAGAGTGCCTACATCATTGATGACGCGCGTGATGACACGTCCCACACTGTAGCGGTTATAAAAACTCAGCGACAGCTTCTGCAGATGCGCAAACATCGCCATGCGCACATCGTACAAGACGTGCTGCCCCACGCGGGACATGATGCGTACGCGCAGGTAGTTCAACCCCAACTGCACAAGGGACACAGCGAGAAAAAGCAAGACGGTCTGCCGCAGGGAACCAATGTCATTTACGGCAATGCCATCGTCAATTGCCAGCTTGACAAAGTACGGTCCAGACACGGAAGCCGCTGTAACAAGGATCATAAAGAACAAAGCCAGCAGCATCTGTCCCGTGTATGGCTTCACGAAGCGCAAAAGTCCGCGAGCCACTTTGGGGTCGTACATCTTATCGAGGATTTCCTCAGATTGAGTGATGAAAGTTGGAGGGATGATTTTGGTTGCCATATATATTCTCCGTCCTGAGCGGAGTGACGAGTGCTCTGCGAGGAACGCAGTCGAAGGACAGGTATTAGATTTAGTTTAAGTTTCCAGTTCGCACTCACGCTTCGACTGCATTCGGCAAAAGAACATTGCCTCATTCCGCTCAGCGCGAATGTTCATTTTTATTTCTTTCTCTACTTTTTCGTTCTTCGGTCACAATCTCATGAATGCCATTGTAATCACCGCGTATCAAAGCTTCCTTCTTAGCCCTGCTCCAGCCTTTGATCTGTCTCTCATAACGCAAGGCATCAGAATACCTCGCAACCTCTTCAGAACACCAAACAAGCTTCACGGGGCGTCGGCTAAATGTGTAAGCACTTCGCACAACGCCTTCCTGATGCTGCCACAAGCGCTTTTCTACATCTGCAGCACTGCCGGTGTAGTAAGAATTATCTGAACACTCAAGAATATAAACGCGATAGGGCATATGAGCTCAATTTTCAACCTTTCGAAGGACAATGTAAGTTTTCTATTCATCCACGCTTCGACTTCGCTGCGCTCCGCTACCCTACGGGCACGATGTCAGCGCGAAGGGCTACTGATCCGACTTTCTTTGCATCAACGTGTTCTCATGCTTTTCGCCTTCGGGCTTTTCGCCAATCATCTCTTCCACCATTTCCATCTCATCTGAAAACTTTGCCTGACCCACCAATTGCAGGTCGTGGATCTCCTTGTATAAGCCGCCTTCTTTCAACAGCTCAGCATGCGTGCCGCGTTGAACGATGCGGCCTTTATCCATCACGATGATCAGGTCTGCGCGCCGCACGGTGGAAAGGCGGTGCGCGATCACAAAGGTGGTCCTGCCTTCCATCAATTTGTCAAGCGCGGCTTGGATAAGTTTTTCAGTCTGCGTGTCCACACTTGAAAGAGAGTCGTCCAATATTAATATGCGCGGATTCATCAACAACGCCCGCGCAATGGCGACGCGTTGGCGCTGTCCGCCTGAAAGCGTCACGCCGCGTTCACCAACCACGGTCTCGTACCCGTTGGGAAATCCTTCGATGAATTCATGCGCCTGCGCTGCCTTCGCCGCGGCAACGACTTCATCCATCGAGGCGTCGGGTCTGCCGTAGGCAATGTTATTTTTGATCGAATCGGAAAACAGCAGGGAGGTTTGCAGCACAATGCCAATCTGATTTCTCAGCACCGCCAGGTCAAGCTCGCGGATATCGTACCCGTCTGCCAGCACCATGCCTTCGCTGACATCGTAAAAACGCGGGATGAGATTCACGAAAGAAGTTTTTCCCGAGCCCGTGGGACCGATCAACGCAACCAAACGGTTCGGCTCGACCTTCAAGTTGATCCCGTCCAAGGAGGCGTTCTTCTCGTTTTGATATTTCAGCCCCACCCCGCGGAACTCGATCTCACCGCGCAGGTTTTCCAGCTTGACCGCACCCGCCTTGGATCGAATTGCAGGAGCAACATCCAACACTTCCAGCACACGCTGTGCGCCCGCAGCCGCTTCACCGCCCGCATTGACGAGTCCCGTCAATGCCTGTGCGGGTTCCGCCATCATCAAGATGTAGGCATTGAATGCCACAATCGCGCCGATGGTAAGCGTCCCATCCATCACCATTTGTCCGCCGAACCAGAGGATCAACATGGTGCTGATGAGGGTCAACCAGTTGGTGGTCGGCATGATCTTTGCCCATTCGTCGATCACTTTCACCCAGGTTGTGAAAACCGCCTTGTTGGCTTTCTCAAAGCGCGCGGTTTCGTACTCTTCCCGCGCGAACGCCCGCACCACCTGCACGCCCGTCACGTTCTCCTGCAAACGGTTGGAGACCTCCCCCACAGCAGAATCCACGGCGAAGAACAACTTGCCGATCTTCGTCCCAAAGCTGGAGGTCATCAAGATCAACGGGATGATGGGCAGCAGGGAAATGATCGCCAATTTCGGGTTGACCGAGAACATCACAAACAAGACGCCAAAGGATAGAAATACGAAGCGCACCAATTCCGCAATGGATGAGCCAGCAAAGCGTTCAATGGAGCGCACATCCTCGATACAACGCGAGATCAACTGTCCGCTTTGGGCATGGTCATGATAAGAGAATGGCAGGTATTGAATGTGGTCGTACAAACGGTTACGCAGGTCATAGCCAACGTTGACCGCGATCCATTCGGAAATGTATCGGTGGGTTAAATTCAACAGCGCGGAACCAAGCCCGAGCGCAAACAAAAGAAGCGCGGAACGGATCAGGTTATTTGTCTCGCCGCCGACCAGTCCGTCATCGATCACAGATTGGATAATGCGCGGCACGAGCAGGTTGAGACCGGTTAACGTCAACAAAATGACAAGTGAAGCAGTCACCTGCCAGAGATAAGGTTTGAGAAAAGTGGAAATTCGAAGCAGGTTTTTCATAAATGGGAAATTCAGGATACCACAAAAAAAGAGGCGAAAACACGACCCTGTCCGTCTTCTTTTCAGTATAGAAAATCAAATCGGGCTGATGCATATCAGCCCGATCAACGAAGTATGCGAAAAGATTTAGACGTCTACCGCGAGGCAGGTAAGCGTTTGCTCCACGCCGGGGATGGGCTGGATCTCGAGCGCCGTGATCGCGCCGAGTTTTGCAATATCAGCCGCCTCCACCACTGCGACCCCGTCATAAGGACCGAAGGTCATGTGAGCCTCAACAACGCCCGTTATTTTGCGAAGATGGTTGACTACGTCCTTTACATCGCCGGCGCGAATCTTGATCATGATATACGCTTTCATGTCTTCTCCTTTTATCGATCTTTTTTATTTCGAAGGAATACAACCCAATAGATGGCAGCCACAAGAACAGCACCGCCGATAATATTGCCAATGGTAACAGGAATCAGGTTGTTTATGAAAAAAGCTTTCCAGGTGAGCGCTTCGAGATTTGGAACCTTCTCTGCAACCTTCGCCGTGTAGGCAGGATCAAAGTCCTTCACGAACAGGGCGTATGAGATGAAGTACATATTAGCAATGCTGTGCTCAAAACCTGCCGCCACAAACGCAGTGATCGGGAAGATGATGGCGGCGATCTTATCGAGAGTGGTACGCGCGCTGTACGTCATCCAGACCGCCAGACAGACCAGGGCATTACACAAAACTCCCAGCGCAATCGCTTGCACAAACCCAAGATCGCACTTCGCAGCCGCAATCCTTAAAGCAGTAATGCCGACCGCATCCGCGCCGAAAGTATGCTGCCTGGTGAAAAACATCAGGGCCGCTGTGGAAATGGAACCAATGAAGTTCCCGAAATATACGATTGCCCAATTCCGCATGAGCGCACGCCCGGTGACCTTGCCACTCGCCCACGCCATGACGATCATATTGTTGCCCGTGAACAATTCCGCGCCGCCCACAACCACCAAGATGAGACCAAGGCAAAAGACAAGCCCAACCAACAAACGAGTCAGGCCGTATGGCAAGCCTGTGGAAAAAGCCACCGACCCATCTGCTGCAGCAACGGATATGCCGCCTGCCGCCACGGTTGTGGCGAATATCGCCCCCAACGAAATGAACGCTCCCGCAAGGATGGAAAGCATCAGCATGGTGAACGTTGGCATCTCCGCTTTTCGAACCCCCAGGTATTCGGCGCGGGTCGCCATCTCTGCGGGTAACAACGAATCAATTCGTATTTCGCTCATAGGCTGCTCCAATTTTCACGTATTTGCGTTCTGGTCCATAAAGCAAGTGTATCAAATGGAAATTAAATCAAACATATGCTTTGTAACCAAAAGCAGGTGATGTTAATCCACCGCTGCTTTGTTTCTCTTTCTTCCAAGCCAGGCGCCGATCCCCGCCGCTACCAATGCCCCGAAAACGATGATGCCCACCACCAATCCGCTGCTCTGACGGGACACGGGCGCGGTCGGCACGGGGGTTGGCGTGGAAGTTGCTGTGGATGTCACTGGGAGTGTTGCGGTAGACGTCGGGATTCCCAATGTCGCTGTAACTTCGATGGTCGGGGTGGCGGTATCAGGGATGGGTCTAAAAACCAGGAGTGTCTGGCCTTCAAATATTTCATCCGACACAAGCCCGTTCAATGCTTTGAGCTGCTCAACCGTTGTGCCGTACGCCAGCGCAATACTCCAAAGAGCTTCATTCTTTTTTACAATGTGAAATATTTCCCCATTTTCCAGAGGCGTGCTCAGGAAGACGACGATTTCAGGTGTTGCTCTTGCTCCAGCCGTGGAGATGACAAATACCGACGATGACAGTGTGGCAGTAGCCGTTGGAACAAGGGCGTTTCCTTCGGAGCCTGCAACCAGGACATAATAAGTCACGCCATTGGCAACCGCCTCCCCCACGCCAACATCCTGATATTCAGCGGAGAGCATCGTCGCCAGGTTGACTGTATCACCCTGCCAGAAAGTGACCACACCTGCAGGGGTCAAATTCGAGCCTGAATGAATATTCTCGGCAAAGGAGCCGCCCGTTGAAAGGTCCCCGGCGACAGAATAGCCGGCGGCAATTGCGCGTTGATAAGGCCTGCTCCCGTCTGCGCCAAAATGGGTCACAATGCCTTGTGAAGCCAGGTAATCTGCATGGTTTTGAGCGACGCCCATCAAAATGAAATTTGTTTTGTACGGCGAAAGTCCATTGGAAGAACGCAATGCATTCACTTCATTGATCAGTTCCTGCGCAGAAAGGTTGGGAGAAAAAAGTGCGGGGCGGGCAATCACCTGCTCAGACGGAAACAGGCCAACGATTAAAGAAAGAAGCGGGATCAACATCCAATAAGCAAATCGTTTCATGGTCGCAAAATTATACCTTTCTGGCACCTTTCCAAAAAAAACGAGTTTGGGTAAAATTATATATAATATATAATCCTAGGAGATAGTCACCCATGCCCGGTTTCACCCCTGGTCGCCGCTATCAACCGCCCTTCATGCCGTTCAAGCGCCAGCCCTTCAAAAAACGTGTGCTGGCGAAAATCGAGATTGCCATAAAGGGGCCTCTTTTCGGTTGTCGAATGTGCGGCAACTGTCTCCTGCAGGAAACCGCCTTCATCTGCCCGATGGAATGCCCAAAGGGACTGCGCAACGGGCCGTGCGGCGGCTCGACCCCTGAAAAATGTTACGTGGACGAATCGCGTCCGTGCATCTGGTACAAGATCTACGAGCGCTCTTTCAAACTCGGCCGCGAGGCATTACTGCTTGAAGTGCTGCCGCCCATGGATTGGGAAAAAGCAGGGACGGAAGCCTGGGGTGATGTTTTTGATCAGGCAAAAAAGGTAGGGATGAAAAAGATCGTGACGGGTCTTTCTTCGAGGGAAGCTGGCTCTGTTTCGAAAACACTGGATTCCATCTTTCGGCCTGTGCGCCAGCCTGATTGGTGGCAGGGCGACGCGGAATACCATGCGCCAAAATATACCGAACCCGTTTCTGAACTCGAGCGCAGGCTCAAAGCAGGCGAGTTTGTGGTGGCCGCCGAAGTCACACCTCCCATCTCCACCAACACCGACAAATTAAAACAAAGCATCGAATTGATCAAGCCCTGCGTGGCCGCCATCAATTTTACAGACAGTCCCTCCGCCATTCCACGCATGTCCTCCTGGGCGTGCAGCAAAATGGCATTGGAGCTGGGTGCAGAGCCCGTGATGCAGATCACGGGTCGCGATAATACGCGGGTCGGTTTGCAATCGAGCGTGATGGGAGCAGCGGCATTGGGCGTGCGAAACGTTCTTTGCCTGACAGGCGACAGCATGGTGCTCGGTCCCAGTCCGCGCGGGCGTATGGACATTGTTGACCTGGACGGCATCCAGATGCTGTGGATCTTGAGGAGACTGCGCGACGAAGGAAAATATCTGGATGGGCGCGAAATCAAATCTCCCCCGCAATACTTCCTCGGCGCGGCGGCTTCCCCGTTTGCATCGAACATGAAGTTCCAGGCTTTGCGCGAACAGAAGAAAGTCAATGCCGGCGCGCAATTCTTTCAGACGAATGTTGTCTTTGACGCCGACGCGATCGACGACTGGCTGAATGAAATGGCAAAGCGCGGCGTTTTGGACAAGGTCTTTATCATGGTCGGTCTTACGCCATTAAAAAGCTACAAAACTGCCGTGTATATGAATGAAAAGATACCGGGCGTGTTTGTGCCTGAGAAAATCCTAAAACGCATGGAAGCCGCCAAAGAAAAAGGCGGCGAGCAGGAGGAAGGCGTGCAGATCACACTGGAACTGCTCGAAAAGATCAAGACCAAACAAGGTGTGCACGGAATTCACCTGATGGCAGTCGGCTGGGAAGAGATCGTCCCGCGCATCGTGAAAGAAGGCCTGGGAAGATAGCCCGGCAAAATAACCTAAAACGACCTTGAATTAACAAGGTCGTTTTTTTTGATTAAGGATAAAAAGAAATATGTTAAACTGGTCAAAATCTTTATTTGGAACTTCACTGCCAAGTCTCAAATAGTGGAACCAAACAGCGCTGTTGAACGTTTAGAATCCGCAAAAAACTCATTTCCAGGAGAGATAATGCTCAAACGAATCATCGAATCGTCGCGGCTTGAGATCTTCATAGCCGCCATGATCGCCCTTGCCTCGATCACCACCGCTCTTGTCACGTGGCGTGCCAGCATGGCAGGTTCCCAGGCCGGAGACGCCATCCGCCAAGGGCTGATCGACGCAGTCAAACAGCAGGCTTCAACAAACGAGGAAGGAGGCTACGCACAAACCTATGCAGCCACACTCGCACAAATCGAAGCCTTCGAAAAAAGCGGGGTGAGCACAGCAGAAGCGCAGGCAAAAAATCTGCGTCAATACCTCCTGCCCTCATTGCAATTGTTTTCGACAAACCTGACCACGGACCCGAAGTATTTAAAGAGCGACGGGACCTACGACCTTGAACAACGCTTTGCAGAGCTTCAAGCTCAGAGTCCCAACAGCAGTCTTGACCCCGAAGCATCCTTCAAAGCGGCAGACCTGTACGGCGCCGAGCAACGCTGGCTGACAATGGACATCGTCCTGCTTGCCATCAGCCTTTTCTGGCTGGCGTTTGCCGAATTAAATACAGGTCGATCACGGTTTTTCACACTCCTCATCGGGGTGGGACTCTATTTGATCAGCCTGACGTGGTTTGGCGTGGTTGAGATCGCCTTTCTTGCAATTCGTGGAGGCGCATTGTGATAGAAAATCCGCTTCAGCCCCCGCCCGCACCTGCTTCCGCTAACGATGTGCAGAGTCAAACACCCGATCAGGCACAGGACAAATCCGCCGACCGCTATAAGACCTTTATCGTCGTGATGACCTTGATCACAACGATCGTCACCGCCGTTGTCGCAAGCCTGCAGGCAGATGCAAATATCCGTTCCAATATCGCCAACCGCAATTCGCAGTACTATGCGGTATTAGCCTCGGGTGAAGTACAGCGACAGGGGTCAAAAGGAAGCTACGACCTGAACACCATGGCAGAATATTTGCGCCTGTCACAGGAGTCATTGATCCTGCAGATCACCGCCTTGGAACAGGAAGACAAAGGCAATCAATCGGATGCGGCGATCAGCGACCTCGTGGCAGCAGGCGCCGAGGCGCGTTCAGAAAAAGTAAAGTCCTTTTCTGTTTTTTACACAGACCCGCGCTATGCGCCGTCCACTGCAGACGGGCTGCCCAACACAGAGGCATATCTTCAGGATGCATTTGCCAAAGCAAACGAATACACTGAAATACAAAATGCTGCAGTGGACGATTATCGCCTATGGAGCAGCAAAGCAGATTCCTATGTCAGCGTGTTGACCGTGCTGGCAGTGGCCTTCTTCCTCTTCGGTCTTGCCCAAGCCCTGCGCGGCCGCATGAGACTGGTCTTCGCCGCTTTCGGTTCTGTCATCCTGCTTGTTTCAAGCGCGTGGACGGTACTGGTACTATTGATGCAGTAGAACCTGTCCATGCCAATCACTTCCTTCGAAATTCGTGTTTGCTTATCCTGCGGGTTACGTTATCCGCTCGCCGAGGGAAATTCCTTCGGCGAGCGCTGTCCGCACTGCCTGGGCGCAACAGAAACAGTGCTAACCAAACGTGTCAACACAGAACGGAACTTAACCACGAGCGGACAGACGGCAGACCATCCCCAACTTGCTGTATTGCTCGATAACATCCGCTCGGCCTGGAACGTCGGCTCGATCTTGCGGAGCGCGGACGGTTTCGGGTTTGAGCATGCTTATCTGTGCGGCATCACGCCCACCCCGCAGAATGAAGCGGTGACGAAGACCTCGCTCGGCGCAGAAGACTTTGTCGCATGGTCTGAACACAAAGATTCACTTAAGTTGGTGAAGGAGTTGAAGAAGGAAGGGTGGAAAATCTACGCGCTCGAGGAAACGAAAAAAGCAACGGATATCAGAAAGAAAAAAATAAAGGTCAAAGAAAAAGCCGTGCTTGTGCTCGGCAGCGAAGTGACGGGCGTAGACCCTGCCCTGCTCAAGATGGCAGATGAGACCATCCGCATTCCAATGCAAGGCGGAAAACGTTCCTTTAACGTTTCGGTCGCCTTTGCCATCGCGGCATATGCGCTTCAGTATGGCGCTTCTCGAAGAGCTACTCCAAAATCAAGGACAAAACCTCGAACCACTTCTGGGTAATAAGGTCGTACCCGGTTGGGTTTGGATGATTCCCATCATCAGACAAAGCAGCTTGATCGGTAAAAATATCCGTTGAATAAAAATCAACGGTCAATGCGCCGTATTCATCAGCTTTCTGAGCAATCACTTCGTTATAATGCTGTACCTGCAATGACATGCGGCCAAGTTCCTCGGTTGTAATGGAGGTGAAAGCCTGACCCTGAATTGCCACGGGGCGCACAGATTGATCGTCCAGCAAGGCAATGATCACCTCCGCACCTGCAAGGCGCAGCTCCTTTAAAATAATATCCAGGTTGGACGAAAAGCGCTGCAGGTCCTGCGCCTCGGCTTCATCATTAACATCTCCTTCATATTCATATAAATACCAAAGATCGTTGCTCCCGATCCACACAAAAACGACGGCTCCGCGTCCCTGTTCTTTGGCGGTTTGCACTTCGGAAACAGCGCGCTGCAATTGACCGGGAAGCCCCTGATCCCCATTGATCAACGCATTTGAATTCCAGCCAGATTGACCGAAATTGGCGATCGAAGAATTTGGGCGAATTGCATTGACCAATTCAATGATCCGCCCGGGGTAACCGCGCCCGGTTTCGTCTCCGTCACCCTGGGTCAAACTATCGCCAATGGCAACCATGCTGATCGGTCCAGCGGGAAGCGCGGCAGGAGGTGAAAAAACAAGCACCGGGGTCGGAGTCGGCACAATAGGCGCAGGACTCGTTGGAGTTTCCGTCACAATTTGAGTTGGGGCAAGGATCTGCAGGGGTTGAGGCGTCCAGTTTGAGGGAACTTCCTGCAGGCAGGCAGATAGGAACAAGGCGGTCAATATGTAGATTCGTCTCATCGTTTACATCGCTCCGTCTCTCAGGACTTTTGGCTGAATTCTTCGCTGATACTTTCCCTCCTCCATTTCAAAGCCCATGCGTTTTAGATAGGATTCGTGACGCGGGCTGCCGGGCGCAGAGACAAGTTGTTTGATTCCTTTTTGCCAGAAATAGTCAGCGCTTTCATCAAAAAGGAATTTCCCTGCACGAAAATCCCTATATCCGGGAATGACAAAATCAAGAAATATTTGCGCCGTCTCCCCCGTCGGTTTGACGATGGCCAAACCCGCAGGGACCATGTTACGCAGAATAAATATCACCGTTTGATCTTCGGAAGGTTTGAAAAGATAGGTTGGGATAAGCTCTGAGATCTCCTTATGATAGAAATCGAGAAACCGCCGCAGGTAGGCGCTATCCGGGCGAATCTCCATTAAGGTAAAATAATCCTTCTGCTGCAGCATTCTCCAGAGGTTATAGGCGTTGACGCCGAGGGTCAGACCGTTCAACAGGGCGATGGGAAGCGCACCGATCAACAAGCCATAGGCAATGAAGAAAGTGGCGCCGATCATGTTGATGATCCGCAAACGCTGCAATGATTTCATCGTAAGAGAGAGGGCCACCAGCAGTGAACCCGTATATCCGACTAGTTCGTAGAAAAGAACTGTATCCATTGTTTCTTCCTGTAGTAAGTTTGCAAGCGGGGCATTATACACCGTTTGCGCTGCCGGGTTTCAAGGCGCACGGGTGACTGCAACTTCACAACCCGACCTTCGTACATGTAGAT
>JACZJB010000036.1 GCA_014860805.1 Anaerolineales bacterium | reverse complement strand
TCTACACGCTGATGATCATGCAGCCCGATATCATCACCAAGGAAATTTTTGAGGAAGCCCGCGAACAAGTCCGCAAGAAGAAGGGCGACAGTGAAATGCTGGCCAAAATAAAGCTCGCCCACTTTGAAGAGGGACTATGCGTCCAAACTTTGCACATTGGACCGTATGCCACTGAACCCGCCACCATTGAGCGCATGAAGGAATTCATGGCAGAGAATGGATTAGAGGACAACGTTGGGCCAAAGGGCGGCAAACATCACGAGATCTATCTCAGCGACCCGCGCAAGGCAGCACCTGATAAAATGAAGACAGTGTTGAGACATCCTGTTGCAAAGTAAAATGTCATTGCGAGGGGGGGTACGCCTTCCTCGCAATGACATAATTTGAGGAATCCCATGAACTGCTTCTACCACCCCACAACTCCTGCTATTGGCGTGTGCAAATACTGTCAGCGCGGACTTTGCTTAGAGTGCGCAGCCGTGGTGGACGATGTCCTCGCGTGCAAGCAGCGTCATGAAGATGAAGTCCATCAAATTGAGCAGCTTGCCGCGCGCAACTTGTTCCAATCCAAGCGGGTGGCATCGGGCTACATGCGCAACGCAGTTTTTTACGGGCTTGTCGGTGTGGCTTTCGCGAGCTTTGGTCTGTGGCAATTGAAGTGGCTCGGCTTGCAGGCGGCATTGTTCGTCATGCTCGGTGTCTTTTTGCTCTACGCCGCAGCCGCAAATTATTTTGAGGGAAGAAAACATAAATAACTGCAACCCTTTTCGTTTTGCTGCGTAAAACAAGTAGACAAAACGAAAGGAGCAAAAATGAGCGACGTAAAAACCCTCACCCGAAGCAAGTCCAACCGCATGATCGCGGGCGTATGTGCAGGTCTTGGAGATTATCTCAACATCGACCCCACCGTCATCCGCCTGTTGTTCGTGCTTGGTTTCTTCACCTTCAACGGTGCCATGCTGCTGGTATATCTCATCATGGCTATCGTTACCCCCGAGCAATAAAACTTGTCAACATGTTTACAGGGTTGAACGTTTCACGTTCAACCCTGTAAACATTTAAACCTGATCTTACCGAGCCAGCGCGAGGAAGACATCCTCCAGAGTTGGTTCTCCCCTCTCGATTTTTTCAACCTGAATCTTGTTTTTCTTTAAGAGGCTTTGCAGCGCCTCTTTCTTAACCTTTTGGCTGATGACTCGTAAATGATCACCCGCCAACCCGACACGTTCGACTCCCTCCATCTCGTGCAGGATTTCCAATCCCTGCTCAAGCGGAGTGGCGAACACTTCCCAAACATCACCTGTGATGATGGAGCGTTTGAGATTCGTGGGCGTATCCATCGCGAGGAGTTTGCCATCGCGCATCACACCAACACGCTCGCAGTATTCGGCTTCGTCCATGTAATGGGTGGTGACGAAAATGGTCACGCCGCCTTCCGCAAGCTGATAGATCAAATCCCAAAAGGCGCGGCGGGCAGTCGGGTCAACGCCTGAGGTGGGTTCATCGAGGAATAATAATTTCGGCTCGTGGACTAATGCAATGCCAAGCGAGAGTCTCTGCCGCCAGCCTGTGGACATGTCCCTTGTCAGCGTGTGCTCATGTCCTTTGAGACCGACCAGGTCAAGGGTATGCAAGATGCGTGCTTTGTCTGTGATGCCGTACACGCCGCCGTAAAACGTCAAGTTTTCGAGCGTGGTCAAGTCATCATAAATCGCGAATTTCTGCGACATGTACCCAACCCGCGCGCGGACTTCTTCGCTCTGGCGGTGGACATCGTAGCCGAGGACGGTCGCTTCGCCTTCGCTGGGTGTGAGCAAGCCAAGCAGCATACGGATGGTGGTGGTTTTGCCCGAACCGTTGGGACCGAGATAACCAACCACTTCACCAGCGTTCACTTCAAAATTGATGTGATCCACGGCGACGAAATCACCGAAGCGGCGTGTGAGATTTTCAACGTAAATAACAGGCAGGGACATTTACGCTCCTTGTTCCAGCACCGATTTCAAACGGGCGAGATTCCCTTCCATCATGGATTTCACCTGTCCAGCCATCACACCTTCTGCGAGTTTGAAAATGCCGCCAGGGTTGCCCTGTGCATTAAGGCTGACCTTTGTGCCTGTGCCGACGGTTTTGAATGAAAGAATGAGGTTCACTTGCATGGGTCCCGCGTTGACTTGAAAGCCGCATTTGGTGTCGGGTTCATAGGCAGTGACCTGCATTTCGCCTTCAATGCGACGTCCCATCATTTCGCCAACAGTTTTGAATTTTGAGCCAACACCCACCGAGCCCGGCGTGGCTTGCTGCAGGCTGACGACCGCGGAATTCCACTTCGACATGTTATTTGGGTCGGAAACAAATGCAAAGACATCCTTCATCGGACAGTCAACCAAAATGCCAAAGTCAAGATTAATCATGGCTTACTCCTTTTATAACGAAATGACCGGCTGTGCTTTATCTTCGGACAAGGCAATGAATACATCTTCCAAAGCGGGCGGCACAACTCGAAGTTCATCCACATGACCGCCTGCACTTGCGATCTCGGTTTGCAATCTGCGAATGACACGCTGGGCCTGGTCATCCCGCACACGGATGTGCAGCCTGTCGCCAAAAGCTTGAACATCTTCCACATCAACATCTTCATGCGCAACGTGACGGAGAAGGTTCAACGGCGAGCCGCGCAGTTCGAGCACACGCCCATTGAGAAGTGAACGCAACGCAGAAGGCGTGTCTTCGGCGATGATCTTTCCATTTTTCATAAATCCAACGCGGTGACAGCGTGAGGCTTCATCCATGTACGGAGTGGAAATAATAACGGACACTCCATCGCCTTCACGGACGCCCACCAGCTTAATGACAAGCTGCCAAAAATCCTGTCGCGTTACAGGGTCAACGCCGGTAGTGGGTTCATCAAGCAGGAGCAGGCGCGGGCGAGTCACAAGCGCGGATGCCAGCCCCAGCTTCTGTTTCATGCCTCCAGAGAGTTGACCTGCGCGGCGGTCTTTGAATTTCCCCAGCCCAACGAACTCAAGAATCTCCATTGAACGCGGCAGCCATTCAGTAGGAGAAAGTCCGCGCACCTCGGCGAAAAAGCGGATGTTCTCCAGAACGGTCAGGTCTTCGTACATGGAAAAACGCTGGGAAAGATACCCAATGGTCGAACGCGCTTGTTCTGTCTGCTTACGAACGTTGTAGCCGCAAATGCTAATCTCACCCATGTCGGGCAGCAGGGCGCCTACCAGCAGACGCATCGTGGTTGTCTTCCCGGCACCGTCCGCGCCGACAAGTCCGTAGATCTCGCCCGGGGGAATCAGCAAGTTCACACCGTCCACGGCATGGGTTTTGCCGAAATATTTCTTGAGGTTGGAGGCTTGTACGAAATTATCCATCATTTCAACTTCTCACTCATCAATGTAGCCATAATTAATTGGTTACGACGCGCCGCTCTTCCCTTCGCGTCATCGAATAACATACCACCTGCAGGACAAAAAACAAGATATGCAAAGATGTAGCGATGATGCCGGCGGTGACCAACCCAACTTTGGAAAAGCTATCCCAAAAGAGAAGATTGGATCCACCGAGTAACAGGCTGACACCCGCCAGATATAAATGCCAGCGCGCATCAATATCTTTGAGCATGACGGAGAAAACAAGAATCCCGGTCAATACTGCAAAGCCATGCGCCTCAAAAAAACCTATCGTGTAAGGGGTGCCTGTAAATATTCCACTCAACGGACCCACCCCGCGGTAGTGGCTCAACAGTTCGAATATCATCTGGGCAAAACCTGTCAAGCCAAGGTATAAGGCATTGGCGATCAAAACCAACTTCCGAAAACGGTCCATGACTCACGCCTCCCCTGGCAAAGCCATATTTTTATAGCGGATATTCCACATAAAAATAAGGATCAGCACCATCAAAACAAGAATCGGGTAGCTATACCAGGCTGGGAATGCATCGATATAGCCGGTACTTTGCGTCAGGTACGTCTGAACATGAATGGGGATGCTGATCGTGAAGTAGGTCATCACAAACCCGTAAAAGAATTTCTTCCAGCCGCGGTCGAACACAACCTTTTTCCAGGAAAGCCAGCCTGCAATTCCGGCATACGTCATCGGGATGGCAAACAGCATATCAAATTCCGGTGTGAGGATATATTGCTTTAACAGGTCGCGCCCGATAAAAAGGCTGGTAAGGTGAAGGTAGATTCCGCCAAGAACAGTGGCAATGGCAGCATAGTTCGAAAAATAGCCGTTGGTTTTAAATTTTTCGTAGAACCTCATGATAATCTCCTGATATTGAACCGATAAATTTTTGCTGCAAAGCGATGCAGGTGCATACCTTATTACTTGAACACCACATCTGCAGGCATACCGATCTTCAGCTTGCCTTCCGGGTCTTGCAGGTTGAGCTTGACAGCATACATGGTGGAACTGCGCCCTTCCACAGTTTGGACGTTGCGCGGAGTAAATTCGGCCTGGTCTGCAATATGAACCACGGCAGCATTAAAGGTCATATCGGGGAATGAATCAACCTTCACTTCAGCCGTTTGTCCCAGTGAAATAAGTCCGTAGCGGTCTTCGGGAATGTAGACTGTGATCGTGAGATTGGAAAGATCCGCCATCGTCAACGCAACTGCACCGGGCTGAACAAATTCACCAGGCTCCACATTGCGGGTCAGGATGACCCCGTCCATTGGGGCGTTGATCGCGAGTTTGGCGATCTGCGCCTCGATCAAGCTGAGGCTTGCTTCTGCCTGCGAGAGAGCGGACTTCGCCTGATCCAACGCTTTCGCAGCAGAGATTACAGCAGGAGACTCGGCGCCTGTTTGCAGAGTAAGCAGACGGGCATAAGCGGCATCATACCGTTGTTGAGCCACAAGGACTTGTCCACGGGCATATTCAACATCGGTCACTGCTTCGGTATCCAACAGGTCGTTGTATTCTTTTTCAGCGTCATCAAGCTCGATCAGCGCATCATCATAATAGTCCTGCGCGGCATCAAGCAGGCCGCTATTATCTGAAGCGCTGCCGGCTTGATCCTTAACCTGTTCTGCAATCACAAATGCAGTACGGGCTTCGGCAAGTCTCTTCTCAGCATTGAGATAGTCAGTGACATCCAGGCGGACGATGACTTTATCGAGTTTGGTCATGGCGGCATCAATCGCAACCTTGGCGGCATCCAACTCTGTTTGGACGGCGGCAATTTGATCATCCTGCTCAATGTACCAATTAGGTTGGTCGAATTCGCTCGGGGCGGATGTCTTCCAGTCAGCGGGACGCTGTGCGGCTTGAGCGGCAAGGGCGGCCTGCAGGGTTTGGTCATATTTGGTTTGAGCAGATGCCAGAGCGGCATTGGCAGAGTCAACCGCAGCGGAGGCAACTGCCTTTTGGGCAGCAAGCAAGCTCCCGTCCAAATGAAGAAGCGGCTGGTTCTTCGTTACAGCATCCCCTTCACCAACAAGAGTTTCTGTCACCTTGCCGGATATCTCAGGCGAAACGTTCACAATGGCAGCTTCGATGGTACCGGAAGCAGATAATGTGTCGTCTCCGTTTTGGGCAAGGGATTTAAATCCGAAATAGGCGAGTGTGCCGATGACAACCAGCGCAACAACGACACGAACGGGAAGCGGGGGAAATTTGGATTGCATGAGAGACTCCTTATGGGAAGTAATTTTTATGGAAGTATTAATCGAGACGTTTCTTGAATCTCAGGGCGGCAGCGCCCATGATGACAACAGCAAAAATGGTCAGCGCGATGATCTCATTTTGCAAGGCTGCCGCGCCGACCCCTTTGAGCAGCAATGAGCGGATGATGACGAGATAGTATCGCAGTGGAATAATGGCAGAAACATATTGCAGGAATTTCGGCATGGCAGCAATGGGGAAGAAAAAGCCCGAGAGGAAAATGGTCGGCAACATGGTGACCATGACGGTAATGAAGGCTTCCTGCTGCGTGTTGGCTATTGTGGAAGCGAATAAGCCAATGCCAAGGCTGGAGATGACGAACAAACCTGAAAGGGCGAAGACAAGCCCAAGGTCGCCGCGCACAGGGACTTTGAACCACCAATGCCCGATGACGAGAATTTCCAATGTATCGATAAATGCCAGGATGGCGTACGGCAAAATTTTGCCAACTACCAATTCCCACGAGCGGATGGGCGTGACAATAAGCTGCTCGATGGTGCCGCGTTCCCGTTCGCGGACGATTGCGGAAGCGGTCAATAATGCGGTAATGAAATATAGAATCATACCGATAACGCCAGGGACATTGAAATAGGCCGCGATCAGATCAGGGTTGTACCAAACCTGCGTGCGGACATCGAGAGGCGGGGTAAAGGAGGAAGGACGCCCCGTCAATGCGGCTTGCTCGGTGAGGACCTTTGTCGCATACGATTGACCGATGAGTTTCGCTACAGAAAGAGCCGTACCGCCCACGGTGGCATCTGAACCGTCCAGTATGAGCGAGACTTGTGCTTTGCCTTCCAAGAGGCGCACGTCATAATCTGGCGGGATGACCAGCACGGCGCGGATCTTTCCAGACTCGATCAATGCTGTATATTCATCCGCCGAGCTGATCGCGTAATCGATGCTGAAATAATTCGCCACACGGAAGGCATCCAGCAGGGAACGCGACTGCGTGGACTGACTCTGGTCCCACACGCCCATTGAGATGTTCTTGACATCGGTGGTGGCTGCATACCCCAACAGGAATAACTGCATAATCGGCATCAGGATAATGAGCACCAGCGTGCGCGGGTCGCGCAGGATCTGGATAAACTCCTTACGGATAATTGAAAATAGTCTTGATCGCATTAGCTCTCCTTGATGATGCCATGCATGTAAATATCCACATAGGCATCAATGGGATTCTTGGGCATTAATTTATTGAGCATGGAATTGGAGATCAACATATCTGTGATCATGTAGGAAACGACCATCCCAATGAAGGAACGCATTAACACCGCCGGGTTTGAAACCCGCAAATAATTGCGAGTCTTGACGATGCGCTCAAAGACCGGCAGCAATTTCGGTCCGATCTCTTTAATCAATGCGGCACCATGAGCGCCATTAAACTCAGCGATCTCGATCAACATGAGCTTGATGTAATACGGTTGGGAGGTCAACTCTTTGATGACCACCCGTGCCGCATGGCCGAGAAAATCCTCCATTGACTCCCCTTCCGCCTCGAGAATGAGCGGCAGGATTTTCTTATACGGATGCTTATCCACAATGATGGCTTCAAAGATCTCATCCTTGCTTTTGAAGTGATTGTAGATACCACCCAATGCCAGGTCGGCACGTTCCGCGATCTGCCGCATGGATGTAGCGTGATATCCATGCTCAAGGAAAAGCTCAACGGCGGCGTCTTCAATGGCGATCCTGGTCATCTCGCCTTTTTTTGGGGCTTCTTTGGTTTTCGCAGGCATATTGTCCTTCCACAAAAATGAACGAACGTTCGTTTTTATTTTATGCAGAATGGAAAATCTGTCAAGATAAAAATCAAGGCAATTTATCCAACCAGCGGATGGATTACAATCCACCCATGCTGACCACGTTGGAAAAAGAAACCCGAAAAAACCTGAAATACAACCTCGCCGTTAACCTCGCAGACGGCGGTTTGTTCGGCGCGGCGCTTGGCTTCGCCTCTTTCAGCACCATCCTGCCGCTCTTCGTCGCATCCATGACCGACTCTGCGCTGCTGATCGGCCTCGTTCCTGCCATCCACTCTGTCGGCTGGCAATTGCCGCAGCTTTTCACAGCAAGCGGCGTCTCGCGTTTGAGGCGCTACAAGCGCACTGTCATCATGACTACCATCCATGAGCGTGCTCCATTTTTAGGCTTTGCACTCGTCGCCTTGCTGCTCCCCTTTATCAGCTTACAGACGGGACTCGTCGCTACTTTTCTGCTGTTGATCTGGCAGGGACTTGGCGGCGGATTCACCGCCAACGCGTGGACCTCCATGATCTCAAAGATCATCCCGCCTGAAGCGCGCGGCACATTTTTTGGGCTGCAAGCCGGGCTCGCCAACCTCTTCGTCAGCGGAGCCGCCATCGGCGCAGGATACCTGCTTGACTACCTCGCCTCTCCCTGGGACTTTGCCGCCTGCTTCTTCATCGCAAGCATCTTCTTCGCCATATCCTGGTTCTTTCTCTCGCTCACCCGCGAACCTGAAGATACCGAAAAAGTCATCCCCGAAGAAAAGACTCACTTCTGGGATGACTCGAAAAAAATATTGAGCAAAGATAAAAATTTCAACTGGTTTCTGGCGGCGCGCTTCCTCTCCCAATTCGCCACCATGGGATTCTCGTTCTACATCATCTATGCCTTGCGCCGCTTTGACATGACCCCCGTGGTGGC
>JACZJB010000035.1 GCA_014860805.1 Anaerolineales bacterium | reverse complement strand
GTTATGGGCGCTGGCGTTGTTGGGAATTTCCGACGCCTTTTTGTATCGAATGTCTGTCACTCGCGCTCAGTCCCTGTCACTGGCGGTTATGGCGCTTGGGTTCGCCTGGGTTTTGGAAGGGAAGTACAAGCAGCTGGCGGTTTTATCTTTCCTTTATGTTTGGATGTATGATGCCTTTCCACTCATGCTGATGATTGCCGGCCTGCATTTCATCTCGATTTTATTGATGGAGCGAAGACT
Organism: Anaerolineales bacterium; assembly: GCA_014860805.1. Taxonomy (GTDB): domain Bacteria; phylum Chloroflexota; class Anaerolineae; order Anaerolineales; family Villigracilaceae; genus Villigracilis. The sequence goes on along the minus strand of JACZJB010000035.1, from coordinate 22,282 downwards.
GGAGTTTCGTCCGCTGGTGTGGGTCGGGGTTGGCATTCTGGCAGGGTTGATCATCAACCCTTATTTTTCCAACAACCTGATCTTTACCTGGCACCACCTTCTGCCAAAACTGACAGACGCCACTTCGGTCAGCGTTGGAAACGAATGGTACCCGTACGATACGGCTCAACTGCTGAAAAACTCACTGCCTGCGCTGATCGCTTTTGCAAGCGGAACTTTTGCTCTCGGGCTCTCAGGCCGCAAAATGGATGTACGGACAACCACCTCTTTTTTTGTTGCCCTTTTGTTTGGACTGATGTTGTTCAAAGCCCGCAGGTTCGTGGAATACTTCCCGCCTTTTGCCTTGATTTTTGCGGCTTTTGCCTGGTCGCCTCTTTTTCCCGCCTCTCAGCCTGCTGCAACACCTTTGAAATTCCCCGCGCCGATTCGGGCAAACTTAAATCTCACTGTATTGACGTTGGCCGTCCTGACAGGAATCGTTCGTACGATCCCCGCTGCACAAAGCAGTATTGCTTCATCTAAACCGTATGACTTATACGGCGGCGCATCCATCTGGCTGATTCAAAATACCCCGCCCGGAGAGCGCGTCTTCCAGACCGATTGGGACGATTTCCCGCGCCTGTTTTTCTATAATACTCACAACACGTACCTTGCAGGTCTCGACCCCACATACCTGCAGTTATACGACAGCGATTTGTATGATCTTTGGGTGAGTATCACGCGTGGAGAGGTGGAGCAGCCATCAGGGCTTATTTTGAAGCGTTTCTCGGCGCGCTTTGTGCTCACAGACCTGGATCATCAAGGGTTTATTAATCAAGCAGCTAAAGACCCCGGCATGAAAGAAGTCTATCGGGACGGGCAGGCTGTCGTTTTTGAAGTATTCGAACCATGATAATATATTGTAAATTGAATGTGAAATGACAAATTTTGGAACACGGATGTCAATAAAAATCATGACTGTTGCGGACGGGAAACAGGAATTAAAAAGCCTGCGCGAGATCGATGCGAAAACGATCGGTGCAATATACGACAAATATTTTTCCGAGGTCTATCGATATGTGTTGTATCGAATCGGCGATCAATCCCAGGCGGAAGATATTGCCAGCGACGTATTCATCCGTCTGCTTGAAGCGGTCAAGGCTGGACGCGGCCCCCAAACCAACCTCAAAGGCTGGTTGATCGGGACGGCATCTCATGCTGTTGCTGATTACATGCGGAAAAAATACCGCCGCCCTGAAGATGAGATTTCCGATTCACTGCCAGACCTGAAACCTGGTCCCGCTTTTGAAGTGGATCAACGCGAACAAAACCGCGCAGTACAGAACGCCTACACACAATTAACCCCTGAACAACAAGATGTGTTGGCCTTGCGGTTTGGGCAGGGATACTCTCTCGAGGAGACCGCGGAGTTTATGAACAAAAATGTCAACGCGGTAAAGGCTCTCCAATTCCGTGCATTAGCTGCTCTCCAGCGCGAGCTTGGTGAGGTGGATTATGAATAATATTTTTGATGCTCTTGAAATTTGCCTGAGTGAAATGGAAAACGGCGCGGATATGGAAACCGTCCTCGCGCGCTTCCCCAATCTGGCAGGTGAACTACGCCCGATACTCGAAACATCCATGAAGGCCAGAGACATGTCTGCCGGCCAGCCTTCACCAGAAGCCATTCGCCGCGGACGCGCTCGTGTAATGCAGCGCGCCGCGGAAATGCGCGAGTCTTCTAAGGCTGCTCCCCGTAAACGTGCCATCCCTGCTTTTCAAAGGCTGGCTTTATCGTTTTCATTGGCAGCAGTGCTCCTGCTCAGCGGAACGGGGCTGCTCAATGCATCTGCCTCTGCGCTGCCGGGTGAAAACCTGTATCCTGTAAAACGCACGTGGGAAGGTCTGCGCCTGCTCTTGATCTTTGACAAGGAAGCGCGTACTTTGCTTGAAGATCAATTTGAATATGAGCGTTTGCATGAAGTGAACAAACTGCTCACTGAAGGCCGTCACATGACCATTCAATTTGCAGGCGTTTTCATGCAGGTAAATGGAAAAACGTATGTTTCAGGTGTTCCGGTCATGGTTCCTGCCGGTCTGTCGCTGCCTGCCAATGGCGCGGCGGTTATCCTTAAAGGACAAACCAATCCACAAGGAGTGGTGGAGGCTAGGTCACTGGAATTGCTTCCGGATGGCTCCGTTGTGCCGGTGGGCAACCCAATCGAGATGGAAGTGGAATCTGAATCGGATTCAAATAATACCGTCAAACCTGCTGCAACTCCCCAGTATTATGCAATGGAGGGGACGCTTCAAGCTCTTTCGTCCACGACACTGGTTGTAAACGGTCTCACCGTGTACCCAGATAATGCAAGGATCGAAGGCGAATTGTGTATCGGCATCCGTGTGGAAGTGGAAGGATATTTTGCTTCAAGCGGCAGGTTTATGGTTGTAAAAGTGGAAGCGAAAGGTTCCTGCTCCACGGGCGGCGGGGATAATAATTCCAACGGCAGTTCGGGTTCAAACAGCAATTCTGGTGACGGCAACGACGACAATCATGGCGGCGATGATCGTAGCGTTAACGACAATGGCGGCGATGATAGTCATGACGATCACAGCAGCGGTAAAGACAATAATGACAATAGCGATGATTAATGAAAAAAACTGCGAGGCAATTCCTCGCAGTTTTTATTTCCCTCTGATTTAATTTGCCTTTTGGCATAAAATCGATTAAATTAATAGCCTAGCACAGCCGTTCTATTCCATTATGATCCTAAAGTTTTTATAAACGGTTTGGGTCTGTATCAGGAAATTTCAGGAGAGAGAAACATCATGTCCGAATCAAATTTCTATCTTGGCCGCCTGTTCGATTCGAAAACAGCAAAAGCTACCTCAACTCCCATTGAATATGACCCCGCCGACCTGACCACGCACGCCGTCGTCACAGGTATGACGGGCTCTGGTAAAACAGGTCTATGTATTTCTTTGCTGGAAGAAGCTGCTTTGCAAGGCGTGCCTGCCATTATCATCGACCCCAAAGGGGATCTTACCAACTTAATACTACATTTTCCAGACCTTGCTCCGCAGGATTTCCAACCGTGGATCGATCCTGAAATGGCGCGCCGCGCAAGCAAAACATTGGAGCAGGCTGCCAACGAAGCTTCTTCTTCCTGGCGCAGCGGACTTAAAGAATGGGGCATCGGCCCAGATCGTTTGTTGGCTCTCAAAAACGCCGCACAATTCGCCATCTTCACGCCAGGCTCGGACGCAGGTATTCCCGTCAGCGTGCTTTCTTCACTCGCCGCACCTGATCTCGATTGGGAGACCAACCGCGAGGTCCTGCGTGAGCGAATTTCCAGTACGGTCACTGCTTTGCTTGGCTTGGTTGGACTCAACGATCTTGACCCGATCCGTTCCCGTGAGCACATCCTGCTCTCCAATATTTTTGAGACCCACTGGAGTGAAGGCAGAGATATTGACCTCACCGAATTGATCCTGCAAACGCAAACACCGCCATTCGATAAACTTGGCGCTTTCTCTGTGGATACCTTCTTCCCGCAAAAAGACCGCATGGAGTTGGCGATGATTCTTAACAACATCCTCGCCGCGCCCGCTTTTGAAACGTGGCGTGAAGGTCAATCACTTGATGTGCAGTCTTTGCTTTACACTGCGGATGGACGTCCGCGCCACAGCATTTTCTATCTTGCGCATCTTTCGGATGGCGAGCGAATGTTCTTCGTCACCCTGCTGCTCTCTGCTGTCGAAACATGGATGCGAACCCAAAGCGGTTCCTCATCCTTGCGCGCTCTGTTGTACATGGATGAAATCTACGGCTATCTTCCTCCCACTGCCGTCCCTCCCTCAAAAGGTCCGCTATTGCGTATGTTGAAACAAGCCCGCGCCTTTGGCCTTGGTCTTTTGCTTGCCACTCAAAACCCAGTCGACATTGATTACAAAGCCCTCTCCAACACGGGCACATGGTTCATCGGCAAACTGCAAACTGAACGCGATAAGAACCGCCTGCTCGATGGGCTCGAAAGCGCAGCAGGTGCCGGCCTCCCTCGCGCCGCAATGGACAAACTCATTTCCTCCCTGGGCAAACGCGTCTTCGTCATGCACAACGTTCATGAAAAAGCGCCAGTCTTGATGCAAACCCGTTGGGTGATGAACTTCCTTGCAGGACCGCTCACGCGCAATCAGATTCCTGCTCTTAACCAACTCGCCAATGTTGATATAGCGCCTCAAACCCCGCCCGCGCCTGCTTCTGTTTCAAGGACAGTTTCCAAACCTCAGCCTTCGGTGGAAAGTTTGCAGCCTGTTTCTGTGCCATCATCAGTAAACAGCCAACCATCAGCATATACACCTCCGCCTGCCGCAGAAACCAATCGTCAAACGAAAGCCGCGAATCAAAAATCAGACGGCAGTCTTACCAAGCCTCCTCTCCCCGCAGGCGTTCGAGAATATTATCTTCCTCAAAACTTCAGCCTGCCCGAAGCCTTCCAATCTGCGGGACGCGCCATGCCTGCACAGGCAATGATTCAGGGAGTCTTGTATCGCCCATCATTGCTGGCGGCTGCTCAGGTCCGCATCCTTGACCGCAAATATGGCGTGGACACAGAAGCCACCCGCGCTGCTCTCGTGGACTCGTTGGATCGCCGCGGCATCGTCCGTTGGGATGAGTTCGCCTATGCAGGTCCGTCGCTCGATAAAGTGGAGACCATGCCTGTCCCTGCGGCGCGCTACAGCGGCATTGACTCGCCGCTCAACGACTCGAAATTGATGACCGCCCTGCAAAAAGATTTCACCGATTGGGTTTTCCGTAATTCGTCGGTGACGGCGCGTGCGAACACGGCTCTCAAAGTGTACGGCGGGCCAGATGTCAGCCAGGCAGATTTCATGAAGGCTTGCGCTGATACAGCTCGTGATGCGCGTGACGCGGAAATGTCGAAGAAGACGGCCGCCATCGATAAGAAGATCAAATCCTGGGAAGATAAACTTATCCGCGAAGAACGCGAACTGCGTCAGGATCAAGAGGATTTGAAAAACCGTAATATCGAGGCAGGCATTAACGGTGTGGAGGCAGTGGCAGGTCTTTTTGGTTTGGGACGTAAGAAGAGCCTCTCCACTCCCATGTCTAAACTCCGCATGGCGCAAAATGCAAAGGAAGATGTTCGCGAATCTGAGGAATCGATTACACAATATAAAAGAGAGATCGCCGCTCTTCAGCGCGAACGGGAACAGATTGTTTCCGAAGTCAATGATCGGTGGGGGCATGTAGTTAATGATGTTAGTGAAATAACCATCAACCCGAAAAAGACCGACATTTATGTCAACCTCTTTGGCGTGGCTTGGAAGCCATACTATGTTGTTCAGGTTGGTGATGAGATGTTGGAACTGCCCGCTTTTGGCGCAGAATAATATATCGTTGTTTTGGCAGGCGAACACTGCCTCGCAATGACATGCCTTAGTAATATAGTGACGACCTCAGGTCGTCACTATGCTTTAAAGGACAAGATTCATTATGAGCGTTTTTATTCTTCTTCTCGCACTGGCTATTTGGGGCGTAGTCCATTCGTTCCTTGCTTCGCATTTGGCGAAAGATCTGTTCCGCCTGCGGACAGGCAGCATGGATTTTTATCGTCTTGCGTACAACCTTTTTGCGGGGGTCAGCTTTCTCCCCATTATGTATCTGATGGCAACTTTGCCAGATCAGCCTGTCTATCAAATCCCAGTGCCGTGGAGTTATTTCATGCTGGGCGGGCAGGCGTTTGCAGGGTTGATGCTCATGATCGCGTTCCTGCAAACGGATTCTTTGTCATTCGTAGGCTTGCGTCAATTGTTTGAAAAGGAGAAGACAGGTGCACTCGTCACACGCGGGTTGTATCGCGTTGTCAGGCATCCTTTGTATACGTTTGGTTTGCTTTTCATTTGGCTCTCTTCAAGTGTTTCGCAAAACTCGCTGACAGTTTACATCGGCGCGACTCTTTATACCTTGATCGGTGCGTATTTCGAAGAGCGGAAGCTTCTGCGCGACTTTGGCGAAGCCTATGCAGAGTACAAACGTAAAACGCCAATGCTTATTCCAGGATTGGCGTTTGGGAAGAAATAAAAAATCAGAGTGGGAAATTTATGGGGGCGGTGTGGCAGGCGTCGGTGTGGAGAGAGGCGTGGATGTCGCTTGAGGGGTCAGAGTTATAAATCCGTGTTGATAGTTCAGTTGGTTGATTTCCCATTTGCTTTGCATGTAAGTAACAATGAAATTGATCTCCCAGTTTGCAAGTTTTGGGCTGAAGGCGGGCATGTGGATGGGTTTGTCGAGATTGCGCCCGCTCTTGATGATGTTTACCAGATCCTGTTCAGAATACTGCCATGCGCTGCCCGTTTGATCAAGCGGAGGAGGGAGGTGCGAGCCATCCTGTAATTCGGTTTGCCAGGCGGGGTTGCCAGCCATATCCGCGCCATGACATTGGGCGCAGTGATGTTGATAAAGCCATTCGCCGCCCTGAACATGCGCGGGAACGAGAGTGAGGGCGCACACCACGGGCGTGTAGGTTGGGCCAGCTAAAATTTGCGCGCTGATCGGCATTTCATTTTGAATCAGGTAGCGCAGGTCTTTGCTCATTTCAGTGGACGGGGTTCCATGCGGAAAGTTGAAAATGTAATAGCCGTTGCGGTCAATGAGAATAGTGAAGGATGTGTGATCGACGGAGTAATTGCCGTTTGCGTCGGGTTCGTTGAGTTTGTATTTCGCGCCGAATGCGGATGTCATCAAGTCGATCTCTTCGCGCGTACCTGTGGCGCCGATGAAATTGTCTTGAAATAATTTGACGTATTTTCCAAGCGCCTCGGGCGTATCTCGGGCAGGGTCCACGGAAACGAAAATGACCTGCACTTGGGCAGCCTCTTCGGGAGTTAATCCGCCGAGTGCCATTTTGATATTTGCCAAGGAAGTTGGACAGATATCGGGACAGGAAGTGTAGCCGAAGTAGAGGAGAATAAGTTTGCCGCGATGATCTTCCAGGCGGACGGGACCTGCATCCGAGCGCAGCATAACAGATGGAACTTTCATCGGCTGCTGTAAAACCTCCCCGCTGAATTTGTGCGCAGCGATAGGTTGATAGATAAAAACCATAACAGCAATCGAAACGAGAATGATACCGAGAAGTATGGTTAGCCTTTTCATACTTCTCTTATACTCTTGAGACGGTTTTTAGTCTTTGCGCTGGCGCAAATAAAAAACAGACTCCGCTGCGGGGAGCGGAGTCTGTTTGGGTGTGGCGAATGGCTACGAAGCAGGAGCAGGCTCTTCTTTAGGCGGCGGGGCGACGATGAAGCGTTTTTCCATGCCGAGGCGCAGGTAAAGCATCCAGTAGGCGAATGCGGCCACGGCGCAGAGAATCCCGCCGATGTACCAGAGCAGGTTCGGGTTGAAGTTGTCGAGGACGAGACCCGCGAGCATTGGGGCGAAGGTGGAGGGCAGCAGCCACGTCAGCCCGAAGATCGCCATGTACCGTCCGCGCATTTCTTCGGGGGCAAAGTTGGCGGCGATGGTCTGGCTGGTGGGCATGATGAGCATTTCGCCGATGGTGATGACCACGATGGCGGACATGAACATCCAGTAGACAGAGACGAAGCCGAACATGCTGAAGCCGAGCATATAGAAAAGTGTGCCGAGGGCCATGATGACAAACGGCGGGCGGTATTTGATGATGCGGGTGACGCTGAATTGAAAAAGGATGACCGTGATGGCGCTGGTGGTCATCAGGAATCCGTAGCCTTGCGGATCGATGCCGTGATTGTCGCGCAGGAAAACGGAGAGCGAATTGTACATTTGCTGATAGACTGCGCCCATTAAAATGGCGGCGACGACAAAAGCCATGAATGCAAAGTCCTTGAGCACGATGCGGTAGCCAAGGACGGTATTCCAAACCGATTCGTGTTTTGTGTCTGCGTGCGCTTCGGGTTTTGTTTCAGGCATGTACCAATAGAAGATGGCCGCCACGATGCAACTGACGATGGCATCGATGACAAATAACAGCATGAAAGAACGGTTGGCGAGGAAGCCGCCAATGGTGGGACCGATGATCCACGCCAGGTTGCGGACGACACGAAGCAGACCGAAGCCTTCCTGCCTTTGTTTCTCGGTGAGGATGTCTGCCATCATGGCTTGATGTGCGGGGCCGGAAACATCTGAAAGCAAACCGATGAACGCGGCGAGCGGGAAAAGCACTGCCAGCGAGTTGACCAGTCCCAGCGTGAGCGTGCTCAGCGCGCTGAACACCAGCCCGAAGAGGATCAGTTTGCGCCGCCCGAATTTATCGGTCAGTGCGCCGCCGATCATGTTGCCGATGATGCCGAAGATGGAGAACATGGCAAGCACCATGCCAGCTTGAGTCATGCCAACGTTGAATTTGTCAGTGATGTATAGCGAGAAGAAGGGAAAAAGCAGCGTGCCGCCGACACTATCAATGAAGAAGGTGAGGACGATGATCCAGAAGCGGGGCGGGAACTCATGATAAAGTTTGTTAAGTCGTGTGAACATGGGAGCCTTTCTGCAAGGCTATGATTATAGAACGGATGTTTTATTTGTCAAGAAGAAAATGAGTTGGATAGGGGAACTTTTAAAAGAAAAGACCCTGTCTGTATCAGACAGGGTCTTGACCAATTTACGGGAGGGTTGATTCGAGCCTTGGCAGGGATTCGAGATAAGCCCAAATGGCTTTCAATTCATCGTCGGAGAAATTTTTGTAATGTTCCCACGGCATTTGAAGAGGGTCGAGCTGTCGGTTGGTGGGAGTTAAACCTGTGCGAATGGCTTTAATGAAATCCTCCTCCTTCCATGCGATCAATTCACCGCCTGATGTCAGGTTGGGGGCATAGATTGCAGAAGGATCGGCGCTCTTCCCGCCTGAGAGTTCAGCTCCATGACAGTCTCGGCATGCGCTAACATTGATTAGATACTGACCATATTCAGGCGTGACTCCTGCGGGAGGATAGACAGGATCGATTGCATTATTGTTGATCGTTTCGGCGATCACAATGCTGTCGCCAAAGACGCCTGCTCCCAGCAAGGCTTTGCCCAGCAGGTTGAAATTTGGCTCGCTGAGTTCCTTGTCCACTGGAGGGGCAACTTTAAGATATGCGATGATGTCACCCAGGTCTGCATCGCTGAATAATCTGAATGCATGGGAAGGCATGATCAGTATGCTGTTTCCATCCGGGCCAATGCCATGACGAAATACGCGCACCCAATCTTCATCGGTGAATTCGCTTCCGATTCCGCCCTTGCCTGTTGTCAGGTTTTTAGCATTGACCGTGGCGAACGGCGCTTCAAAGAAAGGCGCCCCTGATAAGTCTTCGCCGTGGCAGCCGATACATTCTGCCATCACCCAATGCTCGCCGCGCGCAACCGCCGCTTCATCCGTGGGAATGGGAATGGTCTCAACCTGCAGATCATACGTTTTCTTCAACATGGAATTGCCCTTGAGCGCCAACCCTAGAATAACAAGAACGATCAAACCAAGCAGACTACCAATAACTATTCCGATCCACTTAAGAACCTTCTTCATTCTTTGTCTCCTTTTACCATTAAGATGATTCAATCGAAATGATAATACGATACTTCAAAACCGATTTCAAGTATCAGTTTTGGAAACAAACAAACAGTCCCTTCCAAAAGGAAGGGACTGTTTACTAAAAAAGTGCAGTCTCTACATTCTGTCCATAGAGTTGGGTGTAGACCGCGTCCATATCTTCGGCATTCAATATCGTGATGCCTTGTCCATTCACAAAGGGATGACCGACGTCAAGCGAGGAATGGTAGACGGCCAGGACTGATTCAGGATCATCGTCTGCAGCGATGCGATTGATCGAGACGGCGTTGCAGTCCATGCAGATGTGGACCAACATCAACTCGCCTCGCGGATTTAACCGATACTTGTTCCTGCTCTTTTTCAGAGTCAACCCGACAGGTTTCATCTTCGCCTTGCAAGCCGAGAGACGGTCGCCAGCGGAGTACAGGTCAAGGTGACATGACCACAGGCAATACGGACAGTGATTGCGGTTGTTGACTGCCGAGAGCATGTGCAAACTGGAAACAAGCGTACCGCAATTGCCGCACCTGAAATCTCCAAAGGAAGCCATGGTATTGTTTCTCATAGCTCCGCCCGCAGGTTCAAATAACTCTGGTATCGGTACGGGCTGACCTGTTCGGCCATGACGGCCTTGCGAATGGCACAGCCTGGTTCGCGGTCATGCTGGCAGCTGAGGCCGAATCGACAATGTCCGATAAACGGAGCAAGCTCGGGGAAGAAAGAAGCGAGCTCTTCATCCGCAATGTTCGGCAGACCGAATTCGCGCATGCCTGGCGTATCCACCAGCCTGCCGCCGAAGTCCAACTCGAACATCTGCAGGTGACTGGTGGTGTGACGGCCCTTGCCGATATGCCCCGCGCCGACAGCTTTAACGCGCAAGCCAAGGCCGGGTTGCAGTGCATTCATCAGGGAGGTCTTGCCCACGCCAGATTTGCCGATCAGCACAGACATGCGTCCGTGCAGAGCCTGCTTGAGTTCATCGAGTCCTTCGCCTGTTTCGGAGCAGACTAAATGAATGGTGTAGCCGATGCGGCGATAGACATCGAGGTCTTTTTCGAGCGAGTCGTTCTTGTGCGCCAGATCCATCTTGGTGATGATGATGCGCGAGGGTAAGCCAGCCGCTTCGGCAGTGACGAGGTAGCGGTCGAGCAGTCCCCACTTGGGGGTGGGGTTGGCGGCGGCGAACACGGGTAGAACCTGATCCGCGTTCGAGACGATGACCTGCTCAAAGATGTGTTGGCCCGAAAGCGGACGCGAAAGCTTGGAGCGGCGAGGCAGGATCTCGGTAATGATGCCGCGGTTCGGTCCTGCATCCACAAAGCGGACGTGGTCGCCGATGGCAACGGGGTCAACATGGTCAAGTTCCTGCACAGCCTGCACTTTATGCCGCAGCGATGCAGAGGTGGGATAGATCAGTTGTTTACGTAACAGGGACGAGAGTTCGCAGTCGAGCTCCTGTCCATTGATGTGGACAGTGTAATGTCCGAGAGATTTTCGAAAGACGATGCCTAGATCGTTTTCGCTTGTAATGTTCATTGTTGAAAGTTCCTGTATAAATTATTCGATAAAAGGTTGGTACGAACTGTCCATACGTGCGGACAGGGGATGAGTGAATTGGGTGGAACGCACTTGCTGATCGGGCCGACATAAATTTCTCCTTCTTTCTTGCCACTGATAGTGACATATAAATGAAAACAAAAAACAGCCGCGGAAATTTCCGTGGCTGTTGGGTGGCGTCCTAATGCTGGGCGGGTCACATGTGCAGCGAAAGAACGCGGCTGTTTATATCCTTAAACAAAAGCCACGGACGTAGGACGTCCGTGGCAGTAGAGTCTTAATGAGTTAAAGACTGGGTGTTGCTACTACGCAGAGACGCGCCTATAGGTTTTCTCGCAAACAAGAACCGATGCCATATTTAACATAAAACGCGTCTCCTTTCTTTAGAACTTTTGTTGTGTTGGATTCGAATAACGTTTCATAGTTTATCAGCGTGGGAAATGGATGTCAAGATGCGTTCGTTTCCATCCCAAGGATGGACGTCAACCCCTGAATGAATAAACTTCCTCCAAGCAGGAGGACCGTGTTCTTCACATTCCCGCTGACGATAGACCAGTGAATACCGAAAGCAAAAGCAGAAATGCCGATGATGACGAGCAATAATCCGCTGAGCAAGAGGCGGCTTTGACTGATAGGTTGGATGCTGTCCTTGAAGGTCAGGATGCCGAAGTAGAGAGCCAGAATGCCTGCGCCTGTCTTGAAGGCGATCCATCCCAATGCCTCACCAGCGGACACGCATGAGAGGATCAGCAACACACCAAAGATCGAATTGAGAAAAGAGATAAGAATGGAAATGACTTTCATGACCGTGCCTCCTTGTTCATTTCTTCAAGGATACAGAGAAGGCGCTGGCAAATTCTATTGAGAGTCTGTCAAATGCTATAAGAAAATCCCCCGCTCCAAATGGGGCAGGGGATTTTTGTGTTGGATATATCCTGGTTGCTACGCGTGTTCGACGCGGGGTTTGGCGATGTTGACCTTGAGGACATTATCAGCCAGGGAATAATCGTTGAACATGCTGATGGCTTTGTCTGCCTCGGCCTGGTCGGGCATGGAGATAAAGGCGAAGCCCTTCGAGAGACCAGAGACCTTGTCCATGACGAGATCGACCGATGAAACGGTTCCAGCCTGGGTGAAGAGGGCGGTGAGTTCTTCCTGGGTGGTTGCCTTGTTCAGGTTGCCTGCGTAAATTCGAATATCCATTTTGTTACTGCTTTCTTCCAGCTCGGCTGGAAATAAAATGACCGCAGCCCTATAAAAGGGTCGGCGGCCAAGGTACGACAGAGAGATCCAGTTATTTCTTGCCTATTCAGTGTAACACCTATTTCGTCCATAGACGGGGACAGCAGGAAACGCTCATGTAGGCTGTTTTGGTTTATGAGAGAGCATATAGGATGACTAGAGGATTGCTATAGGACCACTATAGGATGGTTATAGGATGACTATAGGATCACTATAGGATGACCGAAGAATGACCAAAGGAGAAACGGCTGATTGGCTTCGTGTAGACATGCGGCTGGGTCAGTTTGTTAGAAATAGGAGCAGGTTTTTCCTATTTGAAGCCTTTTGGCTGCGCAAGTCTCCCAAATTCCACTCACGGAATTTGAGAGACTCTACGGCGCTATTTGATGAATGGAATGCTAAGCGGATACCGTATCGGCTTAGCGGTAACAGCATGGACGGCATTGATGATGAATTGATGAAAGGTGAATAATGCAATAAAGAGGATCGGCAGGGGATTGAACGGTTACCGAGAATTAAGAAGATTGTAACTTTACTTGAAAACAATGAAAGTGCTATACTATTTTGTGCGAAGTGTCTAAAAACTAGTATCAAACCAGTGGGTGGCGAAAGAAGTATTGCGCAACGATTCAATCACAGTTTAGGCCTTTAATGTATTCAATTTTGATGGAGTCAGTCTATGAAAGCAGAATCCAAAGCCATTGATAAAACCAGCAGGACAAACACAAAATCGGGCAAGGTGGATACCTAGGGGAAGATGGGGGAATAGGACGATGAACAACATCGTGTAGAAACAATAAATGCAGGAATGAATACTATGAACAAGCGCTATCTTCCAGACATAATTTTATTTTGCATATCGATCATCCTGACCGGCTGCACAAAAACAACTGCTGCAGAGTTGACGCCTGTCACCGTACAACTACAATGGATTCATCAAGCACAGTTTGCCGGGCTGTACGCCGCCGATCAGAACGGTTATTACGCCGAGGAAGGGCTGGCTGTCACTTTCGTTCCGGGCGGGTCCGGCGTGGACAGCCTCCAGCCTTTGGTTGATGGTTCGGCGCAGTTCGGTACTGCCACTGCCGATCAAATACTACTTGCCCGCGTCGAGGGCAAGTTCGTAAAGGCTTTTGCTGTTATCTACCGCCGCAGCCCGGCAGTCTTTATGGCATTAAAGAGTAGTGGCATTACTCGCCCGCAGGATTTTGTCGGCAAGACCATCCGCCTGCCTGCCCCCAATGCGCCAACACTACATGCCATGATGGCCAACCTCGGCATTTCGCAGAACCAGTACAGCGAGGTCGATCTGCCATCGGATGTGGAAGAGTTCGCCTCTGGGCGTGTTCCGGTTTGGGGCGCATACGTTAACGCACTTGCCATATCGGTGCAGCGCGCCGGCCATGAGATCAATATCATCTACCCTGACGATTACGGTGTCCATTTCTATTCTGACACCCTGATTGCTACGGATGACTTCATCGCGAATAACCCCGATCTGGTGCGCCGCTTCCTGCGCGCTTCGCTCAAAGGCTGGACGTTCGCTGTGGAGAACCCGGAGAAGGTCGGGCCAATGGTCCTGAAGTATTTGCCAGAGGCCGACCCCGAACTTGAAAATGCTAAGATGATCAGCAGCATTCCACTCGTAAACACAGGTGAAGATTTCATCGGCTGGATGAAGCCTGAGGTATGGGCTGCTATGGAAAAAATATTACGCGAGCAGGGTCTGATCATAAATCCATTGGATGTAGAGCAAGCCTACACCGCACAGTTTCTCGAGGAGATTTATAACAAGTGAAGCTCACGCCCCGCCTGACCCGTATTTTCATCCTGTACGCAGCCGGGTTATTATCTGTGGTGGGAGTGCTGGCATACAACAGCGGCAGGAATTCACTACGCTCAGCCGTCATTTCAGAACTCTCCGCGACGTCAATTGAAAAGCAGGCGGCACTGAATGAGTGGGTTGAAGACAAGCGGTCGAATATTGCGGCGTTGGCCGCCGACCCAACGATCATCGCGGATGCTTCTGATCTCATGACAGCCTCCTCAACTTCCATAGACACACAGGCTGCACACGACAAATTTGTGGCAAAAATTCAGCCGCGTATTGCCATCGGTGAATTTATGGTTGTCATGCTGATAGACCCGCTCAGCGGCGAAGTGATCGCTGCCACTGATCCGAGCGAAGAGGGCAAATTTCAGGAAGATCGCCTTTTCTTTATCAATGGCAAGCTAGCCCCGTATGTTCAGAATGTGTATTACTCAACCACGCTGCAAAGGCCGGCTATGACCGCCTCGGCACCGCTGAAGGGAGCGGATGGACAACTGTTGGGCGTGCTAGCTGGGAGGATCGACCTGGCGGAAATGAACAGTATTATTAATCGCCGCTCTGGTCTGCGGCAAACGGATGAGGCCTTTTTAGTAAATACCTCCAACCTGTTTATAACCCAACCCTACCTCCTCACTGACCCAGCTGTGCTGCAACGGGGAGTTCACACCGAAGCCGTTAATCGTTGTCTAGCACGTTCCAGCGGTACCCTCGAGGCTGACGATCATCGTGGAATGCCCGCAGTGATTAACTACCGCTGGATAGCAGAACGGGAGCTATGCCTGATTGTCAAAATCGATCAAGCAGAAGCCTTCGCCCCTGCAAGAGCATTTGGAGGAACACTAGCCGCGATTAGCGCACTTGCACTAGGGATGGCTGCGTTGTTGGCAGTGGCGCTGGCTCGTAGTCTTACGCAGCCGATCCTGGCACTACAGGCCGGTGCTTTCCGCTATAGCCGCGGGGAACTAGATACAAGACTCCCCGAAGCCTCGCGTGATGAATTGGGAGAGTTGGCACACGAGTTCAATCAGATGGCTGCCGCCCTTTCAGAAAAAGAGAACCAATTGCGCGCCTACTCCTTCGAACTGGAGAATCGCGTTGAAGAACGGACTGCTGAATTACAGAAAAGCGAGGAGGTGCTGCGACTGGAGAATGAGCGCTTCCTACGCTTCATCGATTCCAATATCGTTGGAATCGTCATTGCGGATGCGGGCGGCGAAATCATATTAGCCAACGACTATTATTTAAATATCCTTGGCGTTACCCGTCGGGAATTTCTGGATGGGAAGGTGGATTGGACTTGGTTCACTCCGCCCGAGTGGCTGCCAGCAGATCAAAAGGCAATTGCAGAGCTTCTTGAGCGTGGAATTTGTGAGCCATATGAAAAGGAATATCAGCGCTCAGACGGAACGCGCGTCCCCGTTTACATCGCTAATGCCATGCTGCCCGGCTCGGGAACACAGATTGCGGCTTTTGTTCTTGACATCACCGAGCGTAAACGAGCAAATGAAAAAATCATCCGCCAGAATGCTTATCTGACAGCCTTGCATGATATCGATCTGGCCATTGTATCGGCTGTAGACATGCGCGTGAGTTTGAATAGCCTACTGTCACGAGCAGTCTCGCTGTTGGCTGTGGATGCCGCAGCCGTGTTGCTGGTCAATCCTGACACAAACAAACTGAAATTTTTCGCCGGTCTCGGGTTTCGTACCCCGGCAATCGAGAGTGCTGAGATCGAGTTGGGCGAAGGTCATGCGGGCAGAGCGGCGCTGGAAGGGCGGCTGGTTCAAATCCCAAACCTTGCCGATGAATCAGAGGACCCACTGCTCGCCAATTCACTGAAAGAAGAAATGTTCCTCAGCTATTATGGCCTGCCATTAAGTGTGAAAGGAAAAGTCATCGGTGTCCTTGAATTATTTCACCGCACCATAATCGAACGCGATCAGGAATGGCTTGAGTTTCTCAGTACCCTGGCAGGTCAGGCTGCCATTGCGATCGATAACGCACAATTGTTCAATAATTTACAGCGCTCCAACACCGAACTTGAAGAGCGCGTGGCCAAGCGTACAGAAGAATTGAATCATACCAATGCCGAACTCGAACACGCCAATCGTGCCAAGGATGAGTTCCTCGCAAATATGAGCCATGAGCTGCGTACCCCCCTTAACAGCATCCTGGGGTTATCCGAATCACTTCTTGAGCAGCGCCGCGGCTTGCTCAATGAAAACCAGCAGAACTCCCTGCAGATCATCCAATCCAGCGGACACCACCTACTCGAACTGATCAACGACATCCTCGACCTCTCCAAGATCGAAGCTGGAAATTTTGATTATTATCCGCAATCTGTCGACGTGAATGCCTTATGTAAAGCGAGCCTGTTCTTTGTCAAAAGCCAGGCCGCTAAGAAATCGATCAACATCAACTATAACAACCAGTCCCCCGGGTCTACTATTTCCGCCGATCCGCGCCGCCTCAAGCAAATCCTTGTTAACCTGTTGGCCAATGCCGTCAAGTTCACTCCCAATAACGGCCATGTGACCCTGCAGGTGAGTACCGACCGCGATAAGGAGCTCATTCAATTCTCTGTTATCGATACTGGCGTCGGTATCGCAGCAGAAGACCTAAAGCGCTTGTTTACTCCTTTCGTTCAGGTGGATAGCAGTCTCAACCGCCAGTTTGAAGGCACAGGGTTGGGATTGGCTCTGGTACAAAAATTAACCGACTTGCATGGCGGCAGCGTGCAAGTCGAAAGCGAGGTCGGCAAAGGCAGCCGCTTTACTATCAACCTGCACCATATAGAGAAACCAGTGGAACAAGTGGATGAGAGTCAGACGGTTAACCCTTACCTGTCGGATAAGCAGACGAATGAAGTCGATTTTCAATTTGAGGGGAAAAGCCCTGCACCTCGTCGTAAAATCTTGATCGCAGAAGACAACGAGACGAACGTTATCACCATCGGTGAAAACCTTGAAAGCCATGGCTATGAAATTCAGGTCGCACATGACGGATTGGAAGCCATTGCGAAGGCGCAGGAAACCAGCCCAGACATTATTCTCATGGATATCCAGATGCCGCTTATGAATGGATTGGAAGCCATGAGGCGATTGCGTGCCGAGCCCCGCTTCGCATCCACACCGATCATTGCTATTACAGCCCTGGCTATGGTGGGTGACCGCGAGCGCTGCCTTGAAGCAGGCGCAACAGAATATTTAAGCAAGCCAGTCAGCTTAAAGGCATTGAGGCAAATGATCGAAACTCTTCTTGCGGATATAAAGTGATGATTTCGGAGACTGTAGCGGCGGGAGGTGAAAGTGAGAACGCTTCGTCGTGACATTACTCATAGTGAGAACCATTGAAATCTATTTGACATCCTCCCCCTTTTTTGCTAAACTATAAGTTGTCAGACAACTACACAAGTGCAGGTCTTTCTCTGCAAACCAAAAGCTAATTGCTACAGGCTACGAGCTACTTATGACAACCCTCCTCATAAAAAACGCATATATCGTAAGCATGGACGACCATCAACGGGAAATTCCCGAGGGTGGTCTTTTTATTCGAGACGGCATCATCCAACAGGTTGGGTCCGAGGCGGAGCTTCCCAAAACTGCCGATGAAGTGCTCGATCTCAAGGGGCATGTCGTCCTGCCTGGGCTGGTCAATACCCATCATCATTTTTATCAGACCCTCACGCGCGCTGTCCCTGCTGCGCAGGATGCCAATCTCTTCAACTGGCTCAAGACCCTTTATCCCATTTGGGCGCGCCTCACTCCTGAAGATATTTTTATTTCGACTCAGACCGCACTGGCAGAACTGGCGCTTTCGGGATGCACCACCGCATCGGATCATCTCTACCTGTTTCCGAACGGCTCAAAACTGGACGATGAAATTGCTGCGGCTTCCGAGATCGGTATGCGCCTGCAAGCATCGCGCGGCTCGATGAGCCTCGGCGAATCCAAAGGCGGGCTGCCGCCTGACAGCGTGGTGGACAGCGAAGAGAATATCCTCAAAGATTCACAGCGTCTCATCGAAAAATATCATGACGCGAAAACAGGTGCGATGACCCAGATCGTGCTTGCGCCTTGCTCGCCTTTCAGCGTCACATCAGATTTGATGAAACAATCCGCAAAGCTGGCGCGTGAATATGGCGTGCATTTGCACACGCACCTTGCAGAAACCGAAGACGAAGAAAAATTCTGTATGCAGATGTTCGGTCATCGTCCTGTTGGTTATATGCAGGAAGTGGATTGGGTGGGGGATGACGTCTGGTTCGCGCACGCGATATGGGTGAATGATGAAGAGATTCGAGTCTTTGCCAAACACAATTGCGGGGTGGCGCATTGTCCCACCTCGAATATGCGCCTGGCTTCAGGGATCGCGCCTGTCAAAGAATACCGTGCGGCAGGCGTCAACGTAGGCTTGGGCGTGGACGGTTCCGCATCCAACGACGGCTCGCATCTGCTGGCTGAGGTCCGCAATGCCATGCTTGTTTCGCGTGTCAAAGAAGGACTGACGGGCTATTCCCTATCTAACGATCCCAATAGAAAATTGATGACTGCCCGCGAAGCCTTGCATTTGGGTACTCGCGGCGGCGCGGCGGTGCTTGGACGCAACGATATCGGCAGTCTCGAAGCTGGTAAATGCGCCGACTTCTTCGCGGTCAACTTGAACAAACTCGGTTACGCAGGCATGCACGACCCTGTCTCAGCCATCGTGTTCGGACAGTCCATAAATGTGGATTACACCGTGGTCAATGGAAAATTCGTCGTGAAGGAAGGTCAACTGGTGACGGTGGACTCAGGTACATTGATCGAGAAACATAATAAAGCGGCCAAGAGACTACTGGCAGGTTAATATGCAGCAGATCATAAACGTTGTTGTCGGTACCTTGATCTATCTTTCGCAGGGCATCCCCGGGCTGGTGGTTTCCGGGCTGGCAGTGATTCTCATGCTGCTTGCTCTCATTCGGAAAGACGCGAGCCTGATGGTGACCGCAGCCCTTTGTGTTTTGCCCATCGCCTATGCTTTTGGCGCATGGGTTGGAATCTTATTGGTAGTGCGGCTGCTTCCGCTGTTTGTACTGCTGTCCGCTTTTGCCATCAGCAGGGAAGAACCAGTCTTTGCATGGATCCTGCCTCTCTCGCCTTTTGGTTACCTTCTATACTTCATCTTTCGTCTTGTATCTGAGAATTTTAGCGGCGTATAAAGCGGCTGGCGCTGAGACGGCATGGAACTTTTGATCGTCTTTTTCTTTGGATTTCCAGGCGCTTTTCTGTCCCTGGTGGTTTCTATTATCGGTGTTTTGAAGGATAAATACAGGCTGGCTTTACTGGGCGCTTTGCTTTTCCTTCCATTCACCTACTACTTGAATGGCTCGCCAGGTGCTAGAGGTTTCGTCCTTCTCCTGCCGCTTTTGCAATTTGGTTCGGCGCTGGCTGTCTTTCAAAAGAAAAGGACCCTGGCATGGCTTTTGTTGGTGCCTTCCATATTGACGGTTCTTTGGGTTTTAGGTGTTGTATTGGTCTATTCGTTTGGAATGAATTAAGGCGTGGATTATTGACGCCATCTGCAATTATAAAAATGGAGTGCTTATGACATCATCCACAAAACTTACCCGCTCTCTCGTTGACGTAGCCATGGGGCGTATCCCAGCCGATCTCGTCATTCGCGGAGGCAAATGGGTCAGTGTGCAGTCGGGCGAGATCATCCCTCACACAGATGTTGCCATTGTGGCAGGCCGCATTGCTTTCGTTGGGTTCAACGCAGAGCATACCATCGGTAAAAAGACAAAGGTGATCGAAGCCAAAGGACGATTCCTTGTGCCCGGCTTGTTGGATGCCCATATGCATGTTGAGTCAGGCATGGTCACCGTGACGGAATTTGTGCGCGCGGTGGCGGTGCGCGGCACAACGGGTATGTTCATTGACCCGCACGAGATCGCAAATATCTTTGGGCTCAAAGGCGTGAAATTGATGGTGGATGAAGCACAGAAGCAGCCGATCCACGTTTGGGTGCAGATGCCTTCCTGTGTGCCGTCCGCTCCTGGGCTCGAAACACCGGGCTCTTCCATTGGTCCCAAGGAAGTAACAGAAGCCATGCAGTGGAAGGGGATCATCGGTCTCGGCGAGATGATGAATTTCCCCGGCGTGTTCATGAGCGATAAAAAGATGCTGGATGAAATGTCTGCAACCCATGCGGCGGGGAAGGTGATCGGCGGACATTACGCTTCGCCGGACCTCGGACTTCCATTCCACGGGTATGTGGCGGGCGGCGCAGAAGATGACCACGAAGGCACGCGCATGGACGATGCGATTGCGCGTGTGCGGCAGGGCATGAAAGCCATGCTGCGCTACGGCTCCTCATGGTTCGATGTGGCTTCGCAGGTGAAAGCGATCACGGAAAAGAAGATGGACTCGCGCCGCTTCATCCTTTGCACGGACGATTCTCACGCTGAAACGCTCACCACCGAAGGTCACATGGATCGGGTGCTTCGTCATGCGATCTCCGAGGGATTGAATCCCATGACTGCCATCCAAATGATGACCATCAACTCGGCTGAGCACTTCGGCCTCACCAAAGAGATG
Organism: Anaerolineales bacterium; assembly: GCA_014860805.1. GTDB lineage: Bacteria > Chloroflexota > Anaerolineae > Anaerolineales > Villigracilaceae > Villigracilis. The sequence goes on along the minus strand of JACZJB010000035.1, from coordinate 1,505 downwards.
GGTATGATCGCCCCGGGCCGCTGGGCGGATGTAGTGTTGGTGGAAGATTTGATGAACTTCAAAGCCGATATGGTGATCGCCAAAGGACAGGTGATTGCTGAGAAGGGTGAACTGCTGGTCAAGCTGCCTTCGGTGAAATATCCCTCGTGGGCAACCAGGTCCATTCATTTGAAGAAGGCTCTCAAGGCGGAGGATTTTGTCCTTCGGACAAGAGCAGCGGACGGCGCGGAGATCGAGGCGCATGTGATCGGCGTGATCGAAAACCAGGCGCCGACCCAGCATCTCAGGATGAAGGTCATAGCCAATGCTGGCGAAGTCAAAGCGGATATTAAACGCGACCTTGCGAAGATCGCTTTGGTGGAACGTCATCGTGCGACGGGCAAGGTGACAGTTGGTTTGATCAGCGGTTTTGGATTTACGCGCCCATGTGCAATTGGCTCGACGGTTGCGCACGACAGTCATCACATGATCGTTGTGGGCACGGATGATGAAAGCATGGCAATCGCCGCAAATGAACTCGCGAAGTGCGGCGGCGGCCAGGTGGTGGTGCTGGATGGCAAGGTGATCGGGCTCGTGGATTTGCAGATCGCTGGACTTATGTCTAATGAGCGCGCAGACATTGTGGCAAAGAAAGCGGCGACCGTGTTGGATGGCTTCAAGATGTGCGGCAGCGAATTGAACAACCCGAACATGCAATTGAGTCTGATGGCACTGGTGGTCATCCCTGAATTGAGAATTTCCGACAAGGGACTTGTCGATGTGACACAATTTGATTTTGTGCCTGTGCTGGAAGATTGAGGATGAATGGCTAATTTTCCTTTTCAACGATTGCAGGCAGACCTGGCTGCGCTGATCACACGTTCACCCGCAGGACAGCGGCTTCCATCCGAGCCTGACCTTGCAAAGCAGCTTGGCGTTTCGCGCGCCACCTTGCGCGAGGCGATGCGCTCCTTTGAAACACAAGGTCTTATTCGCCGCAGGCAGGGCTCGGGGACATTTGTGGTCGGCAAGATGCAAGTCTTGGACAGCGGCCTCGAAGTGCTGGAAAGCCTGGAGACACTGGCAAAACGTTTGGAACTTGAAGTCTCTGTCAGTGATTTGAATATCGATCCCATGGTTGCCGATGAAGAACTTGCGAAACTCTTGAATGTTCCAGTCGGCGAATCGCTGACTCGTGTCCGCCGCGTAGTCCGCGCGGATAGCAGACCCGTTGCCTATCTTGTGGATATCCTGCCTGATGCGATCCTCAGCCTGAAGGATCTACCCGCCGATTTTCACGGCTCGGTACTGGACCTGTTACTTGGCCGCGGGGAGCCGTTGGCATCTTCCCGCGCGAATGTCACTGCCATTGGCGCAACCGCAGAAGTGGCAAAAGCCATCGAAATTCAGCGCGGCGATGTGCTGCTGCATTTCTATTCGCAGTTGTTCGATGTCAACGGCAAGGTTGTGGATTATTCATTGAGTTACTTTATTCCAGGGTATTTCCATTTCCATATTGTTCGTCG
>JACZJB010000034.1 GCA_014860805.1 Anaerolineales bacterium | reverse complement strand
GCGAAGGGCCTCTTCATCCAGTTCATCGATGGCCAGCCAGTGGGCGGCAACTTCCGCGCCCTCCGACCAGTATTTTTTGTCAGCCAGAGTCTGGCACAGACTGCGGTGGGCATCAAGCACGGCCCGGCGCAGTTTTTCTCTTTGCAGGGTCAGCCATTCCATGTAGCGGGGCGCGTCTTCGAGATAAAATCCCTCCAACAGTTCGCCTCGGTACAGACGCAAATCGTCCAGTGAAGGATGGGATTCCCCGGTAGTCAGGCTGTCCCAGAGGGTCAGATAGTCTATGGTTTCATCAGATGGGGGGATGTATTGCGCCGAATTTCGGGTGGTAGCCAGGCCGGGGAGATAGGGCCGGATGCGGGTCAGTAGGACGCGCAGGTTCCGCAGACTGCCAGAGGTGTCGGGTGAATCCCAAAACAGATCGGCCAGATGCTCGCGGGTTTCGGCGCGGCCGCGCACGATCAAATAGACCAACAGGGCACAGCCTTTGGCGTTGCGGAGCAGGTCAGAAGGCCGCCCGTTGTGCGTAATGGCAAGGTTTCCCAGCAGGTAAATTTTTCGGGACATTAGTAAAAGTAATTCAGCGGGTAATCTGTGACTCGGACGGATGGTCAAGCCAAAAGGGGATAATGGCAAAAACCCCGTGTAGCGTTTGTGTAACGTTTGCTTGGTATGATTATACACCGATGTCGAACAAAATGCATTATTCCGCTTTTCTGATCCGCTGGCAGGGTGACGGTCCTCAGACCCGTTGGCGCGCCACGGTGGAACATGCCTATACCGGTCAGAAATACCACTTTTTGGACAAAAGCGAGCTGCTGCATTTTCTGTGGCAATCGCTTTACGAGGGCGAGATGTCCGATTCAACCGGGGCAAATGACCAGGAGAAAGCCTGAAATGCCCAACGAAGCGCAAGGATTTAATCAGATGAATATTACTTAAAAATTCCTAATTCTAATTTTTTCTGTGGTTGAGGTTAAAACCGACCGCAGAAGTAGAGATAAGCAGGTTATGTAACCAGTTTGAATGGTAAACGTACCCGTTGAGTTGGTGAGCGGGTGAACTAAATTGCTGGCTAATCCTGGCTCTGGGACAGTAGGGCCAGAAATTATGAAACAAAGCCCAGGTTCGGATTTGGAGTTCAGCCGATTGCCAATGGCCATGAAAGAACCGGGTACTGAAGAGCCAGCGGGCCAGCGGTTCCATATGACGGTCAATCATATTACTGGTCCGATAAGCGTCAGGATAATCAAAGGCCAGGATGAAGCTATCGGTTTTAGCACATAGTTTTTCCACCGCTTCCAGAGCGGTGTCGGTCAGGTGTTGAGCGGCCCAGGTCTGAAAGTCACTCACCTGTTGCCGAAAAGCGGTGGGGTCAGCCGCATGATAAATGTCCCAGACCTGTTGTTGGATTGGGCCAAACAAGGTTTTGTACTGGTGTTTACAGCGGTCACGGATTTTGAGAAAAGCATGTAGAAAACATTCGATAATCACAATAGCATTAAACAACCCCGCCCAGGCTTTCTGAGTGGCCCGCCAGCCGTCAGTGTTGACCGTCCGGGGGGCATAGTCAGGGTTGAGGGTCTGGGCTTCCTGTTTGAACTGGCCATAGGCCGCGGTTAAGGCCGGTTCATCGGCTTGTAAAGCCAACGAAGCCCCCAATACACAATCCTGCCCCACGGTAGTAGCAATGTAGCCTTTGAGACCATTGAAATGCACGTGCTTTTCATCGGCTAGCAGGTGTTCAGGCAATTTATCGGGATCCTTAACGGTGGTACTCACGATTTCATATCGCCCAAAACTGGCACATAACCGATACCAATAATCGTCATTTCGCCCGAAAACATAGCTCAGTCCCCAAAAAGGAACGCCAAACCGCCGCAGAAACAGGGCTTTCTCCACGTCATCGGTGAAGCCCACCATATAGGGCAAGACTTCACTGGGGGCAATGGTCAAGACTTGGGCCTGTCCGTTTTCGTCTCGTTGGCTTAACCGGATCCGGCGTAACTGGACGTTCGCCAGCTTGATTGAGACCGGTAACAGATCGTGTAAGGTATAGCCGCCCACGATATCAGCCGGAAACAGTTCCGGATAAAAACTAATCATCCCATCCAGCCATTGGCGAAAAGCCGTGGCATCTCCCGTCAGTTCGTTGTAGGCAGCCAATGTCACCGGAAGCGTAATCCGCCGGTTCTTTTTCGTTACTTTTGGTTGTTTTTTGCTATACTGTCGTTGAGGCATTTTTGACTGTTTCCCTGGTAGGTTTCAGTCAATTTTGCCTCTTTTTCCCTAAACCACAGAATCCACCAGAACTAGGAACTTTCCTATAAACCGGGAAACCTACCCATTACCATTGCCGCATTGAAAAGACCGGTAAAGCAGGTTAAAATATGTTAAATTTTATGGTCACGGCCTCATCCTTTGACAACTATAGGGTGAGGCCGCGGCGCTATATTTGAGATAACCGCATCCAGCCGACGCCTCCGGGGTAATGGCTCACTTTAATAGTTGAATATACGGAAAAGTGACTTCATGCATGAACAGGAACGCATTCTGATTGTTGACGACGACGACGTTACCTTACGTCTGGCCGCCCACGTCTTTCAAAAAGCCGGCTACGATGTCCACACCGCCGTTGACGGGATCGAAGGGTTGCGCAAAGCGGAAAACATCAAGCCCGATTTGATTATTTTAGATGTCATGATGCCGGATATCAACGGCCTGCAGGTGTGTGAGCGCTTACGCGCCAATCCGGCCACCTCCTGGCTGCCCATTATAATGCTCAGCGCCAAAGCCAACGTAGAAGACAAACTGGAAGGCTTTCACGCCGGCGCCGATGATTACGTGGCCAAACCCGTGTCTCATAAAGAGCTGCTGGCCAGAGCCGGGGCCTTGCTGACCCGCTCTAAACGGGTACAGCCAGCCAAGGCCAAAATCATTGCGGCGGTGGGGGTTAAAGGCGGCGTTGGCGTAACCACGGTCATGGTTAACGTGGCGGCTCACCTGACCTCGGTCAATAAAGCGGTGATTTTGGCAGAGC
>JACZJB010000033.1 GCA_014860805.1 Anaerolineales bacterium | reverse complement strand
CACTGGGTATATTTCACATAATGACCTTCCCACCTACTATTCCTTAATGGATGTGTTCGTGCACCCTTCATTGAGAGATGGAATGCCCAATGCCGTTCTTGAAGCGATGGCTTGTGGAAAAACCGTCATTGCCACGCCTGTTGGCGGAGTGAAAGATGTGATCGAAGATGGAGTCAACGGGCTGCTGATTAATGTCAACGATGCAGACGGGTTGGCAGAAAAAATAGCTGAGGCGTTGAGTCAGCCTGAGAAAAGAGAAGCTATTGGAAAGTCCGCGAGAGAAGCGGTTGTTCGTCAATTCACTCTTGAAAAAGAGTTGCAAGCAAATCTAAAAATCTATCAAGGTCTTGGAGCGATAAAGTGAAATATCGAATGGAACACGATCTGTTGGGGGAACGCGAAGTGCCGATGGATATGTATTACGGCGTGCACACGCTACGCGCGCTGGAGAATTTCCCGATCAGTGGAATTCCGATCAGCACATACCCAAACATGGTTCGGGCACTGGCATGTGTAAAGCAAGCGTGTGCATTGGCAAACAAAGAACTGGATATGTTGGACGAAAAAAGAACAAACGCGATCGTGAAGGCCTGTGAAGAAATACGGGCGGGAAAGTTGCATTCGCATTTCGCAGTAGATGTCATTCAAGGCGGAGCAGGGACTTCGACCAACATGAATGCAAATGAGGTCATTGCAAACCGTGCGCTTGAATTACTTGGTTTTGCGCGTGGTGAATACAATCAACTGCATCCGTTGGAACATGTCAACTTAAGTCAAAGCACGAACGATGTATATCCAACCGCAACCAAGGTTGCGTTGTATTTTGAAATCGATGAATTGATCGCAGCGATGGAAATTTTGAAGGCAGCATTTGCAGAAAAAGCCGATGAATTCAAAGACGTTTTGAAAATGGGACGTACGCAATTGCAGGATGCGGTACCGATGACATTGGGTCAGGAATTCAGCACGTACGCGGTCATGCTCGAAGAAGACCAGCAGCGCTTGCACGAAGCGGCTTCGTTAATCCGTGAGATCAATCTCGGTGCGACGGCAATTGGCACAGGCATCAATGCACATCCTGATTATGCGGCTCTGGCACGCAAGCATTTAAGTGAAGTGACTGGAATTCCATACATCACTGCGGGAAATCTCGTGGAAGCTACGCAGGATGCAGGCGCGTTCGTGCAGCTCTCAGGTGTGCTGAAACGCGTGGCTGTAAAACTTTCAAAAATATGCAATGACCTGCGCCTGCTTTCTTCCGGACCGCGGACCGGGCTTGGCGAGATCAACCTCCCTGCTGTTCAAGCGGGTTCGAGCATCATGCCTGGCAAAGTGAACCCTGTCATCCCTGAAGTTGTGAATCAAATTGCATTCCTTGTCATCGGCAATGATGTGACCGTGACCTTTGCAGCCGAAGGCGGACAGATGCAACTCAATGCCTTTGAGCCGATCATCGCGCACAGTCTGTTCGACAATCTCATCTATCTACGACAAGGCTGCCTGACCCTTTCTGAGCGCTGCGTGAAAGGCATCACTGCCAACCGTGAACATCTCGCGGAGCTGGTCAATCATTCGATCGGAATCGTGACAGCGTTGAATCCGTTCATTGGGTACGAGAACGCAAGCGCAGTGGCGAAAGAAGCGCATGCCACTGGCAAGGGCGTGGCGGAGATCGTCCTAGCCAAAGGTCTATTAACCAAGGAACAGCTTGATGATATCCTTAGGCCAGAAGTTTTGACTCAGCCAAGATGGTTTAAGAAGTAAGTATGGACATTCTCATTCGGTCTGAAAATCCGACAGACATCGAATCCATTGGGCAGGTCACGCTTGCAGCGTTCACGGGCAAATTCAGCGACAACCCGACCGAGCATTTGATCGTCAACGGCTTGCGGGATGCGGGCGCATTGTCTCTTTCACTCGTGGCAGAACGCGACGGAAAAATTGTCGGACATGTCGCTTTCTCGCAAGTGACTATCAATGGAGAAAACCTGAACTGGTATGGGCTTGGGCCGATCTCTATATTGCCTGAATTGCAAAAACAAGGCATCGGTTCGAAATTGATCAAGGAAGGTCTGTCCTTAATTCGTGCGCGTGGCGCAAAAGGTTGTGTACTGGAAGGCAGCCCTGTTTATTATCAAAGGTTTGGCTTTAAATCATATCCAGGTTTGATTTATGAAGGTTCGCCCGCCCCGGAATATTTTATGGCTTTGCCTTTTTATGAAGATGTCCCCAAAGGAAAAGTTGAATATCACAAGGCATTTTATACAAGTATTTGACGACAATCACAAGGAGAAACATGTCAATCCTTTTCGACTCAACCAGCACCGTAAAGACGGAATTATCGAAACAAAAATATATCGCTTCGGATGAGATCGCGACGATCGTGTATCTTTCGCAAAAATTGGGAAAGCCGCTTCTCGCCGAAGGGCCGGCTGGGGTGGGCAAAACGGAATTAGCCAAAGCGATAGCATCTGCAACCGGGCGCGAACTGATCCGTTTGCAATGCTATGAGGGATTGGATGAGTCGAAAGCATTGTACGAGTGGGAATATTCGAAACAATTGCTGTACACACAACTGCTACGCGACAAATTGAATGACACTCTCGGCAAAGCGGAGTCGCTGGCAGAGGCCGCAGATAAATTGGCAAAAGAGGAGGATGTTTTCTTCTCCTCTCGTTTTCTGCTGCAACGTCCGTTATTGAAAGCGATTTTGAGTGACAAGCCAACAGTGCTGTTGATAGACGAAATCGACCGCGCAGATGCGGAGTTTGAAGCCTTCCTGCTGGAAATCCTGAGCGACTTTCAAGTGTCTGTACCGGAATTGGGGACGTTGACCGCGAAGCACAAGCCCTTTGTCATCCTGACATCCAACAATACGCGCGAACTGTCCGAAGCGTTGAAGCGGCGCTGCCTGTATCTCTTCATTGATTATCCGAATTTGCAGGAAGAACTCGCAGTGGTGCGCTTGAAAGTGCCAGACTTAAATCCCAAACTGGCACAGCAGGCTGTGGAATTCGTACAGAAGCTCCGCAAGGCAGACATGCGCAAATCCCCATCCATCAGCGAGACATTGGATTGGGCGAATGCGCTCGTGGCGTTGAATGCCTCCAATTTGGATAAAGATGTATTGGAAGATACGCTGTCCGTGCTATTGAAACACGAAGCAGATTTACAGAAAGCAAAGCGGCAGCTGATGGCTCCCCCGCCGCAACCAAAGCCGAGAAACAATGATGAGTTCGGAAGGTTTTCTGGGAATTAACTTTATCGTCATTGCGAGGGCGCTCTCCCTGCAATGGCATAGGAGTTAGGTTATGGAATCCCGTATCTTACAGTTAATTGCAGCGTTGCGCGCGAGCGGGGTGCGCGTCTCTTTGGCGGAGAGCGCCGAAGCGTTTTCTGCTGTGGATTTGATGGGGATTCAGGATCGCGAACATTTCCGTCTTTCGCTGCGGGCAACGCTCATTAAAGATGTGAAAGACCTGCCCACTTTTGAGAAATTATTCCCGCTCTTCTTTGGGTCGGGACAGCCGCCGATGATGGGCGGAAATCCGATGGATGACCTGACGCCTGAAGAAATTCAAATGCTGGTAGAGGCATTGAAGCAGTACGCGGAGCAGCTGCGTCAGCGGATGGAAAGGCTGATGAATGGCGATCAACTGTCCCGTGCGGAGCTTGAGGCGCTGGGGCAATTAGTCGGATTGAATCAGGCAGACAATCTCAATTATCAAAATTGGATGGCTCAGCGTATGATGCGTGCGCTGGCGTTCCCTGAAGTGCAAAAGGCGATGAAGGAATTGATGGAACAGCTGGCGCAGATGGGGATGAGCCGTGAACGCGTCGAACAAATCCGACAAATGATCCAGCAAAATATGCAGGGGATGCAGGAACAGATGGAGCAATTTGCGGGCGAGCGTATTGCCGAGAATCTGAGTGAGAAACCGCGCGGCGAAAATATCGATAATTTAATGAACCGTCCGTTCCATGCGTTATCAGATGAAGATAAAAAACTTTTACAGCGCGAAGTAAAGAAATTGGCTGCCATGCTGCGGACACGCATTGCACTGCGGCAGAAGCGCGCGAAGAACGGGCAGATGGATCCGAAGGCAACCATCCGCGCGAGTTTGAAATATCACGGCGTGCCGATGGAGATCAAACACAAAGACCGCGTGCACAAACCGAAGATCGTGGTCATTTGCGATGTGAGCACATCGATGCGTTTTTGTTCGGAGTTGATGCTGAGTTTTCTGTTCGCGCTTCAGGGACAGGTCCGCAAAACGCATGCTTTCGCATTCATCGACCATCTTGAGTCCATCTCGGAAGATTTCGGCGGCGCGGACGCGGATGAAGCGATCCAATCCGTTTTGTGGCGCATGCCCAGCGGACATTACAACACTGACCTCGGCTGGGCACTTAACGATTTCAACAATGAATTTATGGATACGCTCAACAGCGGTACGACCCTCATCATTGTCGGTGACGGACGCAACAACTACAATGACCCGCGTGTGGATATTTTCTCCAACATGTCCCGCCGTGCCACGCGGACGATCTGGCTGAACCCAGAACCGCCGATCATGTGGAACGGCGACAGCGATATGGCAAAGTATGCGCCGCTTTGCAGCAATGTATTCAAGGTCGGGAATTTGAGAGAGTTGGCAAATGCAGTAGATGAATTGATGACTGGGTGATTGCCTGTAAAAAGAGCGTGGAATAAATATCCACGCTCTTTTATGTTGAGGTCAAAAAACTCTTATATTTACGCCACAGTCGTGCCGAACAATTTTCCCACCAGAGCAGTTGCAAGCATGGCGAGCAGCCCCCAGAATGTAACACGTAGGGCGCCAATCCACATATTCGCGCCGCCAAGATAGGCGGCCAAAACTCCCATCACCGCCAGGAAAAACAGAGAGCTCCCCACCACAATCGGAATCATCAAAGTTGGCGGGGCGATCAATACTGCCAGTAAGGGCAGTACCGCGCCAACGGCAAAAGATAGCGCAGAAGCAAGCGCCGCCTGAATGGGCTGGGCGGTGTGAATTTCGCTCAACCCAAGTTCGTCGCGGGCATGCGCCATCAAGGCGTCATGCTTCATCAACTGTTCAGCCACCTGTTTGGCCAGGGCGGGTTCCAACCCGCGTTCCACATAAATATTGGCAAGCTCGCGGTGTTCGCCGAGGCTGTCTGTTTCGAGTTCTTTTTTCTCACGCGCCAGGTCTGCTTTTTCGGTATCCGCTTGTGAACTGACGGAAACATATTCACCTGCCGCCATGGACATGGCCCCAGCCACCAATCCCGCAATCCCTGCGATCATCACATCGCCGCGGACCGCGCTGGCAGCTGCCACGCCCACCACCAAACTTGCCGTTGAAACAATTCCATCATTAGCGCCTAGTACGGCGGCGCGCAGCCAGCCAATCCGATCTGCATAATGAATTTCAAAATGACGTTTAGGCATTGTGTATCTCCTTGATGTTCTTATTCTACGCTGTATTATTTTTATTACACCTGCCATACATCATCGTTTTCATATATGTTTATAATAATTCAGGTTCGAGGATTGTAAGCCATCCTACCAACTGCTTTCCGTTGCATATTTTTCGATCATGCGGTTGAAAATCTCAGTGTCCTCGCGCGACAGCAAAGTCACTTCAAAACCGACATTAAACGAATTTGGCTCAGCCGGGTCTGGCTGACACCATTTACTACGACCATTAAAGACCATCATAGTCTTATTGGCGATGTCTGTGGTCAAATCCAACCGCAGTTTAAAATTCGTGTTTACAGGAAGGGGTTTTTCACTGTCCACTTGAATACCTACTGCACTGATTTGAGTTAAATACCCGATCAATTGCAGCGAGTTGGCATCCATCACCCTCATATAATAAGTGAACTTTTTTCTCTTTGCAGCGCGCCGCTCCGATTCCATTAGATTTCTCCTTTTCTATTCACCAATAAAAATAGAATATCCGCATTACGCCTTTCACCATTAATAGTATAGCCTCCGTCGGAAAAATTACAATGGGACTTAAGTTACACTTAATAAGTCTTCACTGTCTTCATTATGATCAAAAAAGAATTACCTGAGACTTCTTCTCAACAAAATTTTCAGATCGATATCTACTCTATGCGCCTCCCCCTCCGCTGATACAGGGTCAATCCTTACAAAAGAAACGCCCACACTGATTCCATATCGAATACGCGAATAAGAGGCGGGACACATCGTCCTTCTCTGAAGATTTCAAAATCATTGCAAAACCCTTGTTTTTCCATTTATCCGCCTTGAACAGAGCGGCACAGCGCAGTAAAGTTTGGAAAATCATTTAGTACAAAGGGTATAATATATGAAAATCGACTCGTTTTTTTTCAATAGTTTCTGAAGGAAATTATTTATTAATATAAACAATACCCAGGGAAAAATTATGGCTAAAATTCTGATCGTTGACGATGACGAAAAAGTAACCACACTTCTGGATAGATTTTTATCCTCAAGAAGATATCAGGTCACTGCCATCAATGAGAGTTCAAAGGCAATACAGACAGCACGTTCCCTGCGCCCCGATCTTTTTATCCTGGATATTATGATGCCGCCGCCAGACGGGTTCACGCTTACGAGGGAATTGCGTGCAGACCCAAACTTTTCACGGACCCCGATTCTAATCATCACAGCCCTGGATAACAGCAACAGCAAAGCCACTACCTTCGGCGCAAATGATTACCTCGCAAAACCATTTGATCTGGATGAACTAATTTTAAGGATCGAAGCTCTGCTTCCTACTTCTTAAAAAACAATTCGCTTTGGCACGATAAATCTCGCCTCAAACCAATTTACCTGACGAGTCACCTCATCATGAAATCCCACCGAAAAGAACTCTGGTTCAACATCCCCACCCGCCGCGGTTTTGTGAATATTACCCCCCAGGTGGAGGAAGCCCTGCGTGAAAGCGGAATCCGCGAAGGACTTTGCCTTGTAGGCGCGATGCATATCACTGCTTCTGTATTTATCAATGACGATGAATCTGGCCTGCACCACGATTATGACAAATGGCTGGAGAAACTTGCCCCCCATGACCCAATCAGCCAATACCAGCACAACGACACAGGCGAAGACAACGCTGACGCTCACATGAAACGACAAATCATGGGGCGCGAAGTAGTTGTAGCAGTGACAAATGGGGAATTAGATTTTGGAACTTGGGAACAAATTTTTTACGGTGAGTTTGACGGCAAACGCAGGAAGCGAGTGTTAGTCAAGATTATTGGCGAGTAGGTTAATAAAATACGAGCCGCTTTACAAAGCGGCTCGTATTTTATTTATCATGATGCAGCGGAATCCGGTATCTCATCTTCCACATTGCGGATACGGGGATTTGCGTAAACAAATGCACTCACGATCAATGCCACCGCACCAGCAACTACAAACATCAACCCAATCCCGCGCCCGGGACCAGTCCCCAGCAGCCCGCCGACAAAGGTATCAGCCAATGCTCCTCCATCCTTCATGAGCGGCTCGAAAACGTAATCTGCGAGCGGGCCTGCCGTTACAAAAGCAAGCGGCATCATGGACTGTGACATCATCGAACGAATGGAGAAAACACGTCCCTGCACCTCGGGGGCAACTTTGGACTGAAAGACAACCTGACTGTTTCCAGATGCCAGGGGAATGAAAAACATCAGGATAAAAAGACCAGCTCCAATGTAGAAAGGATGCGGGCGGAGTCCTGCAATAAGAAATCCGATCCACGCTAGTGAAATAAATCCGATAACAGCTGGAATACGTCGCTTTGGTCCACCCCACGAACTCATGATGATGCTGCCCGCAAGCATTCCAACTCCCAAGGCAGTTTGAATGACGCCAAGGATGCTGGGCGAAAAACTTGTAAGCACCATGGGGGTGATCAATACACCCGACCAGTTGAGCAAAAAATTGACCATTGCATAATACATGAGCAAACCAAATAACCCGGGGCGCTGCCGCAAATAATCCCAGCCAAAGCGAATATCGCTCCATAGATTCGAGGCTTTATGTTCTGTTTTTGTTTGAACAGGCTGGGGAATGTGAATTAAGAACAGGGCACCGACAGCGAAAAAGAATGTGACGAAATCGATCAGAATGATTCCATTCAAGCCGATGGAAACAAATAACGCGCCTGCCAGCAACGGAGTAATCACTGAAGCCAGCGCTTGTCCCATCTGAACCATGCCGTTGGCATTGCCCAATTTCTCTTTTGGTACAAGCATCACAATGGATGCGCTGTAGGCGGGTTCCTGAAATGCGCTGCAAACCGAGCCCAGGGTCACCAGGATGTAAATGTGCCAGATCATAAGATCGCCCTGGAAAAGGAAAAATGCAATCATCAAAGTCAGCAAGGCGCTGCCGGTATCGGCAAGGATCATGATGCGGCGGCGATTCCAACGGTCTGCCAGTGAGCCTGCAACAGGCATCAAAAGCAGACCTGGCAGGTTTCCAAGCAACACGGTAATCGCAAAAGGTGTTGCCTGGCCTGTTTCAGCGAAAATCCACACTCCCAGGGCAAAACGCGTTAAGCCTGAACCGAGCATGGAGATCAACTGTCCAAACCAGATGGTCAGAAAAGCCCGCATATCTCTGGGTGTGGTTTTGGCAATATTTTCATCAAGTACAGATTCTGTCATAACTCTCTCCTCTAAATTATTGCACAAGCAATAAACATTAATAATTTGTTACTTTTGCCTGTTCCATTTCATGAATTGCAAGTTCAAATTACTTTGACGGAGTTTCAAAATAAAAACTTGGATAAAAAGCAACCGTCAATGCGTAGGCTTGCAAACCTTTTCTACGCGGCAGTTTTTCCTCATGATCAAACTCCTGTATTAAAGCAGTCAGTCTGTCCTGGAACTCTTTGATCCGTTCCTCCGAAACGCGGCTAATGACGCGGTTCAAAATGAAACGACGCGGCTGTTCCTCCGCCCCCTGCTCCAGTTGAAATTGACGGGCTTGCAGGCTGCGAATAATGTCATCCCGCGTCCCATCAATCGTCGAAGTCAATACGGCCTGGATGTTTTCCTTCCCCTCATCTGTGGAGAGATTCAGCAAAGACGGGTCAACATCAATCGAGCTTGCCGCTGCCTGAAAGGATTTTTCCAGCATATTGGCAACCATGCGGGTTTCCATCACTTTGATCAACCCCATTTTCTCCAATGCATTGAAGTGGTAATACAACTTGCTGGGGGCAAGACCCAGTTTCTCGGCAACCTGCTTTACTGTTTGTTTCTCATTCAGCACTAGTTCTACAATTTGCATCCGCAGCGGGTCCGAAACGGCACGCAGCGTTTCCAGGTCACGAACTAGAAAGGGAGAGCGAGTATTCTTCTTCCCGGTCATTTTATTATCCTTTATCATAAAAATATTTTTTAACGACAAATGATATTTTACCTAATGAATTTATTTTGTCAAGGGTTAATACTCTTCTTTTCGTCCGGGAAAATAAGCCGCCTATCTCTTATAATAAAAGGGATCCTATCAATTCCCCCACAGAAGAAAAGAGGTGTGCCATGCGTTTACTAGGTAAAAAAATTGCAATGCTGGTTGCGGAAGGTGTGGAAGATTACGAATATTTTGTGCCCATGATGCGTCTTCAAGAGGAAGGCGCGCAGGTCCTCTCTGCCGGCTTTGACCTGAAATCTGTAAAGGGAAAAAATGGCTTGACGATTACCCCGGATACATTGATCGAATCCCTTAATGCAGATGAACTTTTTGCACTTGTCATTCCGGGCGGCTGGGCGCCGGATAAACTGCGCAGATATGCGGATGTAAAAAATCTGGTGAAGAAAATGAATGACGCCAACAAGATCATTGGCATTATTTGTCACGGCGGTTCCACTGCCATCTCTGCAGGCATCATCAAAAAAGGCCAGCGAGTCACAGGCTCAACAGGCATTAAGGATGACCTCGTCAATGCAGGCGGGGTCTGGGTGGATGAACCTGCTTTTCGCGAGGGCAATCAGGTCTGGGGGCGGGTTGTGGCGGATATCCCTGATTTCAATCGCGAGCTGGTCAAGGCACTAGTCGAAGGCTTGTCCTGAGTTTATCGAAGGGATAACGGCTTTTGTTTCATCGTTTCCGGGATCGGAATTTCCAACAAGTTGAGGATCGTGGGTGCGACTTGCAAATGCGAGACTGTTTCATCCACTTCGCCTCTTCCCTTCGCTGACGGCTGAATCACAAAAAATGGCACGGTGCGCTGCTCAAGTGCTGACCCGCCGTGCGCGCCGTCTTTGTTTATGCCATGGTCGCCAGTGACAAAAACCGTATAACCAAGCTCGCGCCATTCCAGAAGAAACGGCGCGAGCTTTGAATCTTGATAGACGGCATGGTTTCGATATTCCTTCGTGTCGGAACCGTATGTTTCACCGTGATAGTCCATGCCCATTGGATGAAGCAAAAGATAATCAGGCGCATACTTGCGGACCAAATGCGCCGCGCTGTTGATAAGCTCGATATCCGGGTATTCGTCTTCGGTATAGAAACGTCCGTGCTGAATGTTCAGCGACTCATCGTCAGTTTCTTTATCGTCAATGGGATTATAGGGAGCGCGATTATATAATTCAGAATACCAGTAATATGCCGCGGCTGCCGTGACTTTACCAGCCTTTTTCACGGCTTGAAAGATATTTGGTTTGTTGGAAAGCCTGACAATCGAGTTTGCAACGATTCCATGTTCGCTTGATGATAATCCTGTATGAATCGTTTCATACATGGGGCGCGACATGCTCGGAAGTTCGCCCTTTATTTTATAAAGACTGGCTTGTTGCTTCTCGACAAGGTGTCCTAAAAAACCCATATTGTCCTTGGCTACATCAAAACGCAGGGCGTCTGAAAGAACGAGAATTACCTTATTCATCTCACCTCAAAGAAAAACGGTTCGACAAAATTCGTCGAACCGTTTTTGGTTTAATTCAAGCCGCTATTCATCCAATACAAGGACAGCTTCTCTTGAACAGGTCACCTGTTCTTTGGAGCCGATCTTTGGAAGGTCGAGGAAGGGGTTGTTGAAGGTATCCATATTGAATTTGGCTTCGCCAATCTTCACCTGGATGCGCACAACCGACCCAAGGAAAGTGATGTTTTCAATAGTGCAATCGAGCACATTTTCCTTTTTCTCTTCAAATGCAAAGCTGAAACGCTCAGGGCGGACAGACACACGAATCGCATCACCCTTCTTCCTTGACTTAATGTCAGAAGCCGTAATGAATTGCACACCGTCTACGTTCAGAAGCCCCTTCACAGGATCCGAAACCTCGGCATTGGCAGTGTTGAGTGAACCAACAAAATTAGCCACAAATTGCGTCTGGGGAAAATTATATATTTCGAAAGGTGTTCCCACTTGTTCCATCAAGCCAGCGTTCATGACCACGATACGGTCGGAAATGGACAATGCCTCTTCCTGATCATGAGTAACAAAAATAGCGGTGATGCCCAATTTTTTCTGAATGGCACGGATCTCGGCACGCAGGGAGACGCGGATCTTTGCATCCAGCGCAGAGAGCGGCTCGTCCAATAAAAGAACTTGTGGATGAATGGCAAGCGCGCGCGCCAGAGAGACACGCTGTTGCTGCCCGCCCGAAAGTTGGTATGGGTATTTATTGGCGTGGTTTTCAAGATTAATAAGGCTGATCATTTCTTCAACACGCTGAGAAATCATTTCCTTGGGTTCCTTGCGAACACCCAATCCAAAGCCGATATTCTGTGCAACAGTCATGTTTGGAAACAATGCATAGGATTGGAATATCATGCCGACGTTACGCTGATTGGGCGCTTTTTCGGTGATATCCGCACCGTCCAATGTGATTCTGCCAGCTGTGGGCATCTCAAATCCCGCCACCATACGCAAAGTGGTTGTTTTTCCGCAACCGGACGGTCCCAGGAAGGAAACAAACTCGCCTTTTTCAACATCCAAGCTGAAATCATCCACCACGACTGTATCGCCAAATTGTTTTGTAATATTCGAAAGGGACAAATAAGACATTGGGAATTCTCCGTGTATGGTTTAATGCGCGCCAGCGGCTTGCCCTTGGCCGCCAGACACAAGTTGGATCAAGCCCATGGCAAGCCATGTGAGCAGGAAACTGAAAAAAGAAAGCGCCGCAGGTTCATAGGCACGATGCTGTCCCAACAGGAACAGATAAGGGCCAAACGCATTCACGCCCAGAAAAGAGGCAAGGGTTACTTCTCCAACGACAATGGCAAAGGTAAGCAAAGCGCCGCTCAACAATGCGGAGCGAATGTTTGGGAGTATGACCCTGCTAATGATGACAAACCAATTCGCGCCGAGGCTTTGAGCCGCCTCAGTCAAAGTGCGAATGTCCACAGTACGCATCCCGGTATCCACTGAACGATACATATAGGGCATGGCAAGCACCATGTATCCCGATACGATCAAAATATTGGTACCTGCCTTAAAATTAGTAAGGGGTTGCATAAAGACAATATCGGTAAACGGGATAGAGAACGGAGTGCTATAGATTCGAATCAAGCCAAAGACAAGGATGATCGCCGGAACGACAAAAGGCATCAATGTGATGAATTCGACGATACGACGTGCCTGCGGAAGGCGCAGACGTATCCAATATGCGGTTGGCACAATCAATACAATACTAAAAATGATGGTGGCAACAGCCAGGACGTTCGAATAAATAAAAGTCTCCCAAAACTTATTATCTGCAAATGACCTTTGATATGCCTTAAACGGAATGGCTGGATCCCACGTGAGGGAAAATTCAAATGTCGCAAAGAGGGGCAATATAAAATACAACGCTCCAACAAGAAACCAGATCCAACTCCAAAATGGAACTCTTCGCAAGCGGGATAAAAAACTCATTTCAGCCACCTTTCGGTCTTTGCCTGAAGCCAGGAATAACCAGCCAGTGAAATTGCCATAATGACTACCATGCCGATCGCCATTGCATACCCAAGGCCGGGATTGTACAAAACGTCGCCTCGGATCTGCGCGCCGATCTGGATCGTGACGATGCCGATACGCCCACCCGTAAGTGCATACGCTGTGGCATAAGCGCCGAACGCATTTCCAAACAGCAGGATCATTGCACCAAGAATGGAGGGTAACAGAACAGGCAAAGCCACTTTTAGCCAGTACTGTGTGGTGCTTGCGCCAAGATTCTCCGCTGCCTCGCGCCATTCACGTTTCAATCCATCCAGGGCTGGAGCCATGATCAACACCATCAATGGGAATTGAAAATACATATAGACCAGACTCAAACCCGCAAAGCTATACAAATTAAACCCCGCGTCGTAAATGCTTAGCCCAAAATAATCTCGTAGTATATGAGTGATAAATCCCTGGCGTCCAAGAGTTGCAACAAATGCGAATGCCAGAGGAACACCGGCGAAGTTGGATGCCACGCCTGAGAAAGTGATCAGCGCTGACCGAAGAGGCTTCGGAAGACCGCCTACTGTCACAGAATATGCCATTAGAAAACCAAGGATGCCGCCCCCAAGTGCGGTAACTGCACTGATCTGGATACTTAGTTTATATGCATTAACGATGAAGGGGGCTGAAACAAGCTGAATGATATTGTCAAAAGTGAAGGTACCTTCAGGGCTGGTAAAGCTTGCAGTGAACAACCTCAATGAGGGCAGAAACAGAAATAAAACAGCAAAAAGGAAAAATGGAACCACCCCAAGCCAAGTCTTCCAATTTGTGGGCACAGACACCAATTTAACGGGCTTAACAGCAGTTTGAGCCATAATATTAATCCTCTAAACCTGCCTTGCTGTGGTGAGACCCCGTCTTTCGGCGGGGTCTCACCATTTTTACTTCAAATCAGTTGTTACTTGACATCCGCGCCGACGGCAGCATCCCAGTTGGCGGTGATCAAATCCTTGGCAGCGTTGAGCTGGTCAAGAGTCGGGAATACAGCGCCAGTGACGTCGGGAAGTTTGTCCAAAAGTTCCTGAGGAATCACGCCGCGTTCGCGCATATCTGCTTCGCGAATCGGGTGGCAATAGCCTTCCATCCACAGGGTCTGACCTTCGTCAGAATAGAGGAATTCCATCCACAGCTTTGCAGCATTGGGGTGCGGAGCATAAGCGCTAATCGCCTGAACATATACACCAGCAAAGCGGCCGGTAGCAGGAACTACAACTGTGGCGTTGGGATTGCCTTCGAAGGTATCGATGGCAGCAAGTGCGTTATAGTCCCAGGTGATGCGGATGGGGATTTCGCCGGTGGCGACAAGACCGTTGTTAGCAATTAACGGGATGAGGTTGCCAGCAGCGTTCATTTGAGCAAAGTAATCAAGGCCGGGCTGAGCATTGTCAAGAGAACCACCATTGGCAAGTGCAGCAGCAAACACAGACTGGATCGCCTGATTGGAGGCGCGGGGATCGCCAGAGAGAGCAACCTGACCCTTGTATTTCGGATCAAGTAAGTCGGCCCAATCTTGCGGAACATCCGGCTGGACATCGGTATTCACGAGGAAAGCCAATACGCCGTAGTAATCACCGTACCAATAGCCTTCGGGATCCTTGGCATCGTCGGGAATGGAGTCCCATGTGGACACCTTGTAGGGCTGGATCAAGCCCTCAGCCTTGGAGGATGAACCGAACGCGAAACCAACGTCGATGACATCGGGAGCCTGGGGACCTTTATTATCCTTGTTGGCCTTGATGGCTTCGATTTCGTCCGCCGAACCGGCGTCGGGGTTCAATTCGTTGACTTCAATACCGGGGTATTTTGCCTTGAAGGCTTCAATTACGCCGCCATAATTGCACCAGTCATGAGGAAGGGCAATTGTGGTGAGCATGCCTTCGGCTTGTGCGGCAGCAACGAGCTCAGCCATCGGGTCAGCGGCAGGCGCTTCCGTAGCGGCAGCAGGGGCATCTGTCATCGCAGGGGCTTCGGTCATAGCGGGGGCTTCTGGAGCAGTACCGCCGCCGCAAGCAGACAACAGGGTTGCTGCAATTACGAACATGGAGAGCAAATAATAAGCAAGCTTGTTTGTACGCATTTCTCTCTATCTCCTATTTGATGTTAGTTTGATACGACAAATGATACGATCTTTACTATCTCTCTCGTTCTTGCACCTCCAATCTCTTAACAAACGTTTAACATTTTAGCATTATCAATATTCAAAGTCAAACAGGGCTTTGAATGAATGACCAAATAAAAAAACGTGCAGCTATCCGCTCCGCAGGACATTGACAATAAGCCAATAGATGCCCACTGAGATCAATCCACTGACCGGGATCGTAATCGCCCAGGCTACGAGAATGTCGCTTACCACCGTCCAGCGCACTTTTCCAAATCGCTCGGAAGAACCGATGCCAACAATGGCAGAACTTACAACCTGCGTGGTGCTGACAGGCGCTCCTCCAAAAGAAGCCGTAAGGATCACAAATGCGGATGCCATCTGAGTGGCAAAACTGTGCACAGGGCGAATCTTGTAGAATTTACCGCCCAAGGTGCGGATCAATCTCCAGCCACCCAGAGCAGTTCCAAGCGCCATGGTCGAAGCGCTGGCAGCGATCACCCAAAACGGGACTGTAAAATCGCCCAGCACGCCTCCGATCAATAAACTTAGCGTGATAATACCCATTGTCTTTTGCGCATCGTTCGTTCCGTGGCTGAATGCAAGGCCGACTGCCGTAAACAACTGGGCGCGTTTGAAAAATTCGTTGATGTTTGGGGATGCGTTTTGGGCGAAAAAGTAAATCAATCGCAATATGAAGAAACCAACAACGAAACCCGCCAATGGCGACAAAAACAGGCCGACCAACACTTTATAAATCGCATTGAGGTTGATCACGCTGGCACTGGCAGTAAAAATAACCACGCCGATCAAACCGCCGATCAATGCGTGCGATGAGCTGCTTGGAATTCCAAAATACCAGGTGACCATGTTCCAAGCAATCGCGCCCAGCAAACAAGCAACGAGGGCATCCAGAGTCAACAAATGCGCATCAACAATATCGCCGCCGACCGTTTTCGCCACAGTCACGCCAAAGAGGAACGGACCGAGAAACTCTGCAACGGCCGTCACACCCAGCGCAGTGTTTGGGCGAAACGCCCGGGATGAGATCATGGTAGCCACAATATTGCTTGAATCGCGCATCCCATTGATAAACTCAAAAATTAACGCCAAAATAATAACAAGGATCAATTCAGAAGACATTAACACCTTGTTAAGTTTTCTTTACAACGATATCCGCAATGATATTAGCAGCTTCATCTCCACGGTCTGCCGCATTGGAGAGATGGCGATACACTTCGCGCAGCTTTAGCATCTCAACCACGTGGTGCAGGTCCTCAGGTCCGCTGAACAGATCTGCAACCGCCTCACGATAGACAGCTTCCACACGGTTTTCCAAGGCCTTTGCGCGCTGGGCATGATCAATGGCGACCTTGGGATGCTTTGGGAGGCGTTGAACAGCATGCCAAATCTCATATGCCGCATCCTTTAACAGAGAGGCGATGCGAAGCATATACGGGGTGGAATTTACTTTTAGAATCACCATCTCGATCACGGTGCTGTCTGCATAATCCACGACATCATCAATGGAACGGGAAAGGGCAAAGATATCCTCACGGTCAAACGGTGTGACAAATGTGCGGTTCAATTCATCGATCAGGATGCGGCGCACTTCATCCGCCTCCTTTTCTTTAATGGAAAGCTGCTCGGCAATGTCCGCATCCCCTGTTTCCAGATATTTCACCAGCAAACGCAACGATTCGTACGTAAGAGAGGCTTGCTCCTCGATCAATTTTTGAAATACGTCCTGACGACGCTTGAAAAAACTAAACATACAATCTCCAGACTATTTTGTCATTTCGCCAATGGGAATGACATTGAATTACTCGATCGGCTCCAAAAGACCGGGCACCATGCCCGGGAAGGCAGCGTGCAGTTGCTCATCCAATTCAGGCGAAATTAACGGCGCGGTATTGTTCACCATGATCTCTTTCGCTTTTTTCATAGCGCGGGCCTGAATATCCGTCGAACCTTTCTTTACCCAAATCGTGCGCGCATCACGGTCAGCAAGCTTGGTCATCACAGCCTCGGTCTTCATGCGGCTGATCGTGTGCTTGGCAGTGATGAATGAGCCGCCCGGTCCAATCTCCTTGATGAGTGAAAGCCCGAGCTCGTCATCCGAAAAATTAATGCCGCGCTTCATGCGCTTCATCATTTGCGCGACTTCATCGTCGATCACTGCCTTTGCAAAATCAAAGGTCTTCAGAGCATCGATCAAACCGCCGATATTGAACATATCCATGCCGCCCAGCAAGCCGGCAATACCAGACATGCCCGTCTCATAACCAGCCTGCGCATCGTTCACCTTCGCATTGGTCAAACCGACATAACCACCCGAAGGGACATTGTAAAAGCGAGCCATTTGTGCAAACGCCATGTGCAACATCCCGCACTCGATTGCACCTGAAGTGTATGCGCCAGAGCGCATATCCGCCACTGTGCCAAGCGTGGCATAAATAGTGGGCGTCCCCTCCTTCACCATTTGCATCAACACCAACGCGGACAAAAATTCCGCATTGCCCTGCGCCAGCGTCCCAGCCATAGACATGGGAGAAGTGAGTCCCGCATTCGGCACGATCGTCGGGTACACGGGCAGACCTTCACCAGCGAAGAACATCACATTTTCAGTGGAAAGATTATCCATGGTCAACGGCGAAACAACAGGACAGTAATGATGGGTCAGGAAAGGATGCTCCTTGTACGCTTCTTTTCCGCCCGCCACCATGTACGCCATTTCCATGATGCTCAACGTATCCTTGTGATCGGTCGTGGTAACGCGGATCGGTTTTAGACAATACTTGATGGACGGATACAACCTCGAGATTGTGAATTGAGCCGCAGGCGCGTCATCCGCAAGCGTGGAAATGGAGAAAATGTCGTAGCCCGGAAGTTCGTTAATCAGATGGGCAATCCGCGCGATATCTTTTGACTCGGCGCGTCTTTCCTCGCCTGTAACTGGGTCAATGATATCGGGCGCCGAGCTGGCTGTAACAATGACCGGGCTATCCCGCGGAATTGTCTTATCAAACTTTGGATCACGCCCATGAAAGGTAAATGTGGGTGGAACCAGCTTACGGTATTTTTCCACAACTGCACGTGGAAATTTAACCCGCTCCCCTTCCACAATACATCCATGCTGTTTAAAAAGTTCGCGCGCAGGTTCATAACGAACTTTCAAACCGAGATCTTCCAATAATTCCAATGAGGCATCGTGAATCCGTTCAATCTGTTCCTGGGTAAGCAGCGCTGCAAATGACATGGGGTCACATCCTTATTTTTAAATTTATTCAACCATGGAACGCTTGATCTTCCTGCGTTCCACCTTTTTCTTTGGCAAAATTTTTTCGGCGAACTTTTGGCTTTCCTTCACGAAAACATTGTTGATAATCGGGTTATTTTGCGGAATGCGCAAAAATTTACGAATGGTATGGAACTGATCGCCGCGGTAGATCATGCGCTCAATACGGACCGTCCGCGCCAAACCGACAATTTGCTGAACAGGGAACATTACCAGCCCTGAACGCGTAACTTTAAGTGAAGCTGCTGCAATGGCAAAACGGACAGTATCCTCCAGCCCCCAACCATTAAGATAACCGTAGATAAATCCCGATGAAAATGTTGCGCCTGCGCCGGAAGCGTCCACCGTTTTAACTTTAGGCGCATGCGCACGAATAATCTCATCGCCCTGTACGACCATACATCCCTGGCTGGCCATGGTTATAATGGCTGTCTTTATACCAGAATTGATCAATTTCCGCGCAACGCCCAGCATTGCCTGCCTTTTTCCGATCTGTGCGGCATCAGTCACTGCCTGACAAATGGTGACAAAACCCGAGTATTTTTTAAGCAGTTCAGGATGTTGATGCCCATGCTCAAAATTAAGAAAAACGGGCACGTTGAAACGCCGAGCTTCTTCCATTGCGCGAATAATATGAGCGTCACCATCATACCAATCCACATAAAGCAATTTCGATTTTTTAATCAGGGAAAGGTTGGCGGTATCCAATGTCTCAAGAATCTCTTTGGAACGCTGCCAAAAGTAGGTACGCGCTCCTTTTTTATCCGAGACGTTTACTTCAAGCGGCGTTTTATATTTCTTTGTAAACCTCACTTTTCCCTGAACCCCCATATTTTTTAATGTATCCGCGACATGATGACCAAGCAGGTCGTCTCCGACCGCTGTACCGATCATACCTGTCGACACCCCCCATTGAGCAAGGTTACAGGCAATAATGGCGGCATCATCGTAGACATATTCGCTGACCTGATGGACAAGTGCGCCAGTATTGAGTTTTGGAAGTTTATCCAACGCCATGATATAGACCGGTGTCAACATGCCAAAACCCACATACGCTGGAAACTGAGTTTTGGAATTAGGCACGCGCTCTCTCGCCTTTCGGGTCGAATAACACAGAGGCAGTCACTTCTGCTTCGCGGTTGCCTTCGATCAACTCGATCACAAAGCGGCTGCCTTTCACAGCCAGTTCCACAGGCAGAAACGCATACAAAATATTTTTCTTAACAGTAAATCCATAGCCTCCGCTTCGTACACGAGTGATGACCTTCCCTTCATGATGAACCGCCTCGCCGCCATAGATCTGGACGAACTCGTCGGCATCAGACAACACCAGAGTACAAAGTTTCCGCTTCACGCCCTCCGCCTTCTGCTTGACCAGCGCTTCGCGCCCAATGAAATCACCTTTATCTAAATCCACGCAAAAACCAAGACCCGCTTCATACGGCGTGACGGTTGGCGTAATATCGGTTGTGAAATACTTAAAGCCTTTTTCCAAACGCAGCGGATCAAGCACCTTATATCCGCCGAGCTCCATGCCAAATTCCTTCCCCGCCTCGATCAACACATCCCACACCATCGTGGCGCGGTTATTCGGGATGTATAACTCCCAGCCCAACTCACCAGCATAACTCACACGCTGCGCCAGAACCGTCACGCCATTAATGATAATAGGCTTGGTCGTCAAATAAGGATGCGCCTCATTCGATACGTCGCTGTCCGTAACCTTCTTCAGCACATCACGGGATTTTGGTCCCCATAAAGCGAGACAGGCATACTCCAATGTGATGTCGCGGATGGACACCTCGCCATCGTTTTCATCCACATGCATTTGGATTCTCGCCAAATCGTTGGCAATAAAACCTGAACCCGTAATTACCCAAAAATGATCTTCGCCCAACCGTGTCACAGTCAAGTCTGATTCAATTCCCCCGCGCTTGTTTAGGAATTGGGTGTATACCGCGCTGCCAATCGGCTTATCGATGTTGCTGGAGGTCAATCGCTGCAACAGCGGCAAAGCGCCTTTCCCTTTCACTTCGATCTTTCCAAAGGAAGTCAGGTCGTACAAAGCCGCCCGCTCGCGAGTAGCAATGTGTTCCACCCGCATCCGTTCAAAGAACGGAGGTTTCGTCCAACCCCACAAGCGTTGATCTTCGCCCATGCGTCGGGACTCTTTGCCGGGGTCAAAATAATTGACGCGTTCCCAGCCGAACTTCTCGCCAAAGACTGCGCCGTTTTCCAATAGACGATAATGAAGCGGACTGACCCGATGAGGGCGCGCCGTTTCATGCTCATCATGCGGAAAGCGCAGACGGTAATAATATTTCACGCTCTCGCAGGTCCGATCTGCTGCATATTTGAAATCGGAATAATAATTTCCAAAACGAGTGGCGCGGTACCCATACACATCCATAGGCGCTTCACCCTCGATGATCCACTCTGCCATCAACTTGCCCATGCCGCCCGCGCCGCCATATCCATTCAACGACATGCCCGCCATCATCCAGAATCCGCGCGCACCTGCCATCGGTCCCAGCAACGGCTGGCAATCAGGTGTGTATGCGCCGGGGTGACGAACCAACGTGATGATACCCGCCTGATCCAAAAACGGCAGGCGGCGAATTGCACCTTCGAGCAGCATTTCAAACTGGTCAAAATCGCCGGGGAAACTCTTGCTGCCATGTTCCCACGGTGTGCCATCGATCCAGCGCGGCAACGGTTTTGGTTCATAACCGCCAATCACAAGCCCGCCCTGTTCCTGCCGCATATAAACCAAATTATCGGGATCGCGCAGGCATGGCGTATTTGAGTCAAACTCATGCCCGGGTACGGGGCGCAGCGCAATATGTTGATGATCCACCGGAGTCGTGGGGACGTGCAATCCAGCCATGGCGGCGATGCGAGGCGCCCACATCCCCGCCGCATTGACGATGATCTCGCATCGAATCTCGCCTTTATCTGTCACAACCGCTTGAACCTCCCCCTTCGCTGATAGTTTGATTCCCGTTACGCGCGTGTTGGTATAAATTTCCACGCCAAGGTCTTTGGCAAACTTCGCCATCGAGGTTGTCGTGGTATATGGATCAAGCTGTCCGTCGCGCGGGAGATAAATGCCGCCATATAAACTTTCTTTGGATATCTGCGGCATGACCTTCAAGGCTTCATCGGGTGAAATGACTTCGCAATCCAAGCCCAATGCTTTGGCACGGCTGACGCTCCGTTCCATTTCAAGTAATTGTTCCTTGCTGGATGCCACACGCAAACTTCCCACGTGATTAAACAAACCCAATTCGCTGTACAGTTCCACGCTATACATACGGAACTTGAGCATGGCTTGCGATGTCGCAAACTGCGTCACTAAACCCGCCGCATGCGAGGATTCTCCGCTGGCAATTTCGCCTTTTTCAATCACAACCACGTCGTTTCGACCGTATTTCGCAAGATGATAAGCAACCTGCGCCCCATAGATTCCGCCGCCAATGACTACGATTTCTGCATGACTCTTCATTCAATTCACCTGTTCACCGAGAGCATCGAATTTATTACTGCACAATTTCCTTCAACCAGCCTTCAAACTCTTTCGAGTCCATTTTTTCAACAGCCCTGCCCCATCGTTCCTCTGCCCAGCCCCAAAAATCAAACTCGATGGTGGAGATGTTTGCCTGAATGGCAGCCCACAATCCCCAGCCCACATCAGACATGATCATGTTCAATTTCATGCGCGCGATCATATCTGGTTTTACATCTCCAAAATATGCCGCACAGATTTCATTTATCTGCTCATCGTTAAACTGCATTTCCTGGCAGGTATTTCCAAGTTCAAAAGTCGGGTCATTGTTCCCGCTGTATTCATAATCGATCAGCCATAATTGCCTGCCGTCGTCAATGTAATTTTCTGCAAGCAGGTCGTTATTACAAGGTACCGTTGGCAAAGGTTTCACATTCATCGCTTTTTCGATCTGTGCAACAGTCGCCATTCGATCCAGGTAGCCCTGCGGGGTGCGGATCTCGCGGTCTTTGCACAGGCTGAGATAATATTCTGTGAGGCGGAACATGTTGAAGTCCGAAAGGAAGCGCGGACCTTGATTCAATTTTTTGATTGCCTGCGCCATGCGAGTCGGCATTCCACTTTCGTTCAAGGCATCCTTCGACATGGTTTTGCCATCCAGAAATTCGATCACCATCACGTTATGTTCAGGCAAGTGATGTAATATCTTCGGCGCAACACCCGCATGGGAGGCGGCTTTCGTGTTGTGATATTCATTGTTGCGGTCGATGGCAAGCAGTTCCGTGCTTTCGCCCGGCACGCGGACAAAGTGAGGGACGCCATCCACTTCCACTTTGAAGTTGGTATTCGTCAACCCGCCCGAAAGCGGCTGGATGAAAACAGACCTTCCCTTCCAATCTTCAATTTTTTCAACAACTTCTTCGATCACAGCCATACACGCTCCTGAATCCAAAAAAAAGATTTGCAGGTCACGCTTTAACAGCGTGACCTGCGACGAAATTGGATGAGCAGGTTTTACTCTGGGGGAATTTCCTTGAAGGCGTAATCCACGTTGATGCCTTTGGATTTCTGGGCATTCTTGGCGATCATATACCAAACAGCCGAGAAGATCAGAATGCCGAATACGACACTGTAAGCCAGTGTACTGGTTAGCCCAAGCTGTGCATAGAACATGAACATCAGGAGCATCGCGCCGCCAAGAACGAAACCGATCACGCCAATGATGGTGACGAGAGGAGTGTTGCCAACTTTGTACTTGGCACCCGGGGACGACTCGTACACATCTTTTGCGCGGTACGGCAATAATGCACCCGCCAAGCATGTTACGACAAAGACATATCCACAGGCAAAGGTGACACCGAGAGTCAACGCAACCCAGTTTGAATTCAAGTTGTAGAGGAAGATGACAGGGATGCTGGCAAGGAAATAAGCCAGATGTGCGTTGACCGGAGTGTGGCGTTTCTCATCCACTTTGCTGATCCATTCAGGGAGCAGGCGGTCGAGGGACATGGCAACCATCACGCGCGTCATGCCGATATAGCAGTTGTGTACGATTTGATGCGAATTAAGGATATAGCCCAGGCCAATAATAATGATAACCAGCGGACTGGCGGACAGCGCCACTGCAATAATATTAGGCCAGAGCCAGAACCCTGCAATGGTTGATTCACCAACGCCTGCCCAGTAGCCCGCACCTGCCACATAGAGGAATTCAGTTCCAACAGCTTTTTCCAGGGCAAAAGCAAGAATGGCAAGCAAAACGCCAGTGAAGATCAATGAACCGACAATGATGAATGCCTGGCTATTGAAGGAGCGGGCATTTTTGATCTCGCCATTTTGCTGGGCGCTATAGGTTGCCCACTGCAGGGATGTCCACGCAATGGGAGCTACCAAAATCGTAGCCAGCAAGCTAAAAGGCGGATTCAAATCCACGCCCGCAGCGACAGAAGCATCTTTCGCGGTTTGGACAAAGTTCTGAGTCCCGCCAATGGCAAGAGCGAAAGCATCGATCTTCGTCACTGAGGAGGCGGGGTCACCCAGGAACAGCACCACCAGCATTGTGATGAAGGCAAGCAGCGTGCCGCCGATCATGACAGCCTGGAAGCGCACATAATTTTTGAATCCACTGATCAGGATCATCATGGACACAAATGCATTCAAGATACTTGTAACAATGATGCCGGTCGAGCCTGTAAACCAAAGCCCAAGATTGGTCATTGCCGCGCTGCTCATGGTTGCGCCAAGCCCAAGGAACAAGGGTGCGAATCCAAGATAAGACAATAGCCATCCGGATAAGGCAACCCATTGCAAGATCCAAATCACATAACCGGACATCACCACTGTGAACGCCGTGCCGCCGCCAAACACGCGGCTCTGGAATACATAATCTCCGCCGGAACGCGGCAAAGCAGTAGAAAGCCAAACATACACAAGCGCAATGGGGATTTCGATCACCATTGCCAACAAAATCCCCCAAACAAGTTTACCGCCCGGCAAAGCGCCGGGTGCCCACAAATACGTCCATGGGAAGATCAGACCCATCGTCAAAATATTGTAGACGAAGGCGGAGAACGGAGACATAACACGCACAAGCCCTGAGGCTTTTCGAGTAAAGACTTCTGGTTTTGCCGTAGCTGTAGCCATTTCTTTTCTCCTTTGGTTATAGCAATTTCTATCGTTTACCAATCTCCTTACAACACCAAATCAATTAATTTCGGAAACCTCCTCCTTTCGATCCACAGAATTATCCACTCGTCATTTGATACCCTTGCACTTCGCCGTCCGCAAATGTGACGAGACATCCACGCAAAACGCCTTCAGCATATTCACTGCCGGGATTGATGCAGGTTGTCCGTCCCAGCTTTGCAACAGATTGTGACTCATGGATATGACCATGCAGCCCGAGCATCGGTTTGTATTTCTCGATTGCAGCACGGACGGCAACGCTTCCCGCTCCGTGCATAACTGGCTGCCCTCCCTGAACAATTTGCTCAGGCGGATCTTTATCCCAATCCAGCATGGGACAGGTATCCAGCGTGGAATCTTTCGGCGGGTCGTGAAAATTGAAAATGGCCTTGTTCATATCCGGAACCAATGCCGCCATTTTATCGATCATTGCGCCCAGGTCTTCTTCGGTGGTTTCGCGCGGCGTCTTCCACGGAGTCGGCGTGCTGATACCGATGGAGATCATCGTATGGTCTTCGTCTACATGGACCATTTCATTTTCACAAGCAAAGAAAGACTTCACACCTTCCTGTTTCATGACATTTAACACGTCCCATTCATCATCGTTACCGCCCGTGACGAAACACTTGATCCCAGTGCCGTTCAACCTTTCTTCCGCGAGGTTAACCCAATTGATCAACTTTTGCTTGGCGAGGTCGTTGAACAATGCTTCCACAGATTTGGGATCGGACTGCAACATACGGAACTCATCCTCTTCCATGATCTTATAGTAGAAACCGAGAATATCCAGTTTGCCTGTCAAGGCTTTTAATTCCTCGTCAGTAGCAAGATGTTCCACGCGCCCCTGCACAGTGGCGCGGTGATGTCCATTTGATTCCTTAATAATCGGAATCATCAACTTGCCTTGAATATCCCCGCCCATCACGATGACATTTACGTTGTAGAACTTTCCCGCGTTGATGAATTTGCGAAAAGTACGTTCAGAACCATGGATATCAGTGGCAAAGAACAGGCGAGTCGGCTCTTTTTTGGACTTCTTTGAAAAGAAAAAGGACATCAATGACTCCTCTGAATCAAAAACCTGACCTGTGGTCTGGGTGTGTCAGGCTGGGACAGGTGCAAAACTGGCAAGCTGGCATGAAATGTTATGTGCTGCCAGTGAATCTACTGCTGAGAGATCAAGATATTCGTCTGATATCAGCTTATCTATCTCATCGATATTTGCGACTTGGAAATTGGAAACCACTCCCCACTTGCTGTGGTCTGCCACCACAATGACCTGTCCTTTTGTGCGCTCGATCATTTTGCGGACAACTTCAGCTTCGGGGTTGGTTGGCACGGTGCAGCCGTGTTTTAGGGAGATTCCATCAACGCCAAGGATCGTTTTATTGGCATAGACCAGGCCCAAATTGTCCAGAGCGAAGCGCCCTGCCAAAGAATTGGAACGAGATTGAAACTCGCCTCCCGTCATATAGTAGTGAAATCCCGGATCGCCCAATTCCATCACAGCGCTGACATTATTTGTGAAAACGGAAATACGGGAATCGCGTCGAATATGCTGCAAGACCTGCGTGGCGGTTGTACCGCTGTTGATAAAAACAATGTCGCCGTCTTCGATCAAGGATGCGGCAAGTTCGCCAATGCGGCGTTTTTCTTCGGGGTGATGCTGCGCCCTCTGTTGATATTCCTGTTCGAGGATCATGCGTTGATTTTGGATTGCGCCCCCATGCGTGCGTTCAAGTACTCCCTTTTGCTCCAGCCACTCAAGGTCACGGCGCACGGTAGCTTCGGAAGTTTCCAGCATTTCACACAAATCAACCGTGCGGACGATTTGGTGAATAGCCAGATATTCCTGAATTCGTTCCCGCCGTTGGGCTGGAATGAGAGGTTTGCTCATCTACTGGTCCCAGGTTGGGGATGAAGGAAATTGCTCACTTTGATGTCGCATTATATAAGAATCTGATGAAATTTGCAAGTTTTTGATTTTTTCATTATAATTACGAAAATGTCCCTAACAAATAAGAAAAGTTCAACAACTCGTTTTCATCGGGCGCAAGCCGCTTAATTCTCTTGTAGGAGATCTGTATGACGAATAGTTCCATCGGGATGGGTGAACAAGATCGTTCTGAGCGCGAGAAATTTGAGAACGAGTTGAAAGCGATACTAAAAGCCAGTGATGATGCGAATATCCTTTTACGGGTGATCGGCTCGCTGGCTTTTCAAATGCACTGTCCGAAATTCGGATATCTTCAAGCAGCCATGGGACGCGCCTATACCGACATTGATTTTGGCGCGTACAGCAAACAAAGCCGGCAGATCACCGAAATGATGACAAAGATGGGGTATGTGGATAACCGCGAAGTGTATATCGCGTCGGAGGGAGAGCGCGCGATCTTTGACAAACCCGGAACTGGTTTGCACGTCGATATTTTTTACGAAAAGCTGGATTTCTGCCACGCCATTTACTGGAAGGACCGCCTCGAAGTCGACTCCCCCACCATCCCATTGACGGAATTACTGCTTGAAAAAATGCAGATCGTGCAGATCAATGAAAAAGACATCATTGACACCATCATGCTTCTGCTCGAACATCCATTGGGGGAAACCGATCATGAAACCATAAATATAAAATTCGCAGCACAGCTCTGTGCAAATGAATGGGGGTTGTGGCGCACCACTACCATGAATCTCGATAAAGTAAAACAACTCGCGCAACATTACACCCAACTGACAGATGAACAAAAATCAAAAGTGATTTCCCAGGTGGATGAAATCGTTGCACGCTTGAACAGCGAACCCAAACCGCTTGCGTGGCGCATCCGCGATCGCGTAGGTGACCGCGTCAAATGGTACAAAGAAGTAGACGAAGTTTAAGGAGTCATCATGGCAAAACTTGTAAAAGATTTAATGCACACAGGGTTGATCACCTGCAAGCCCACCGCCACATTGGGACAGGTGGCGGTATTGCTCAACCAGCATCATGTCCATGCACTGGTGGTAACAGACCGCGATGGGCGCACCCTGGGGCTCATCTCTGACTTTGACTTGATGGCTGGTGAGTGGCTTTCATCTGATGAGGAAAGCCTGACAGTCATGCGAAAATTGACAGCGGCGGATCTTATGTCGCAGCCAGTTGATACTGTTGAAGGAAATACTCCCCTCTCTGAAGCAGCCAGCCTCATCATGGAAAAAAAGGTCAGCCGCCTCTTGGTTACTGAAAACGGAAAATCCGTTGGAATTATCTCCCTCTCAGATTTTGTTTCGAGCATTGCGGGTGCTATCAAAACCAGGCGGGACACGGTCGGCGATGTAATGTCAGACGCGATTCTAGTCTGCCGCGGAAAAACCCCAGTCGTCTCCGCCGCGCGCGCAATGACGTCTGCGGGTTGGCGCTCCGTACTGGTCGTGGACGCAAAAGGAAAGATCCTCGGCGTGGTTAGCGGGCACGACCTGATGAAACTGGTAAAAGAGGGTGTGGATGAAAAACTGATCGTACGCGATATTATGCACCCAGCCTTGACGATTGACATCAACGCCAGCCTGCGCGAAGCTGCGGATATGATGATCCAAAACTATCATCACAGGTTAGTGGTCATTGATAAGGAGGATCCGGATTCGTTCCCGCTGGGAGCAATATCCACTTTTGATATCGTGGCAGAAATGGCTCGCCCCGATTCAGTGTGGCAAAAATCATAACAGCCCAGCAGGTCACGCCCAACAAGCGTGACCTGTAAAAATTAAGGCAAGGAGACAAATTTCATGTCAGAATTTCCAACTCATGCGCAGGCAGTCATCATTGGCGGCGGTGTAGGCGGGGCCAGCATTGCCTATCACCTCACCAAATTAGGATGGAAGGATATCGTCGTTCTCGAACGGCATGAACTCACAGCAGGTTCCACATGGCATTCGGCTGGGCTGGTCGGTCAGATGCGTTCAGATGCAAATCTGACCCGCATGATGCATTACAGCACAGACTTATACCGCAGCCTCAAAGCTGAAACGGGACAGGATACTTCCTGGCGTGAAGTCGGCGGGATTCGCCTCGCTTCCTCTGCTGAAAGAATGGAAGAGACCAAGCGCCTCGTGGGGATGGCAAACTCCTTCGGTGTGCCGATGGAGTTGATCTCTCCAAAAGAAGCGCAGGATATGTTCCCCTTAATGGACATCAAAGGCGTGGTCGGCGCAGCATACACACCCAATGACGGCAGCATTGACCCGACAGGACTCACAAATGCTCTGGCCATCGGCGCAAAGAATCGCGGCGCAAAAATATTCACCAACACCAATGTCGAAAAGATCAATTTGAAGAATGGCCGCGTTAGCGAGGTGGTGACTGACAAGGGTACGATTAAGACCGAAGTTGTGGTGAACGCTTCCGGCATGTGGGGACGCGAGATCGGGAAAATGGTGGGGCTGAGTCTGCCTGTCGTTCCAATGGCTCATCTTTACATCATGACCAAGCCCATCGAAGGCGTTACCAGCAAATTTCCCAATTTGCGCGACCCGGACCTGCTCGTCTATTGGCGTGAAGAAGTCGGCGGTTTGGTCACGGGTGGTTACGAACGCCAGCCTGCCACCTTCGGCATGAACGGCATTCCAAAGGATTTCAAGTTTCAATTGTTGCCGCCAGATTGGGACCGCTTCACCCCGTTGATGGAAAATTCAATCCGCCGCGTACCTGCGATTGAAGGTGCGGAAGTTATTAAACTTTTGAATGGTCCCGAAGGCTTTACACCTGACGGTGAATTTTTACTTGGGCCTACCAGCGTAAAGGGTTTCTGGGTGGCTTGCGCGTTCTGCGCGCATGGCCTTGCAGGCGCAGGCGGAATAGGCAAAGTGATGGCGGAGTGGATCGTGGACGGCAACCCTGAATGGGATATGTGGCGTCTGGATGTCCGCCGCTTTGGGCCGAACTACAACAATATTGACTACACTGTCGCACGCACCTTTGAAACGTACACACAATATTACGACATTCATTTCCCCGGCGAAGAACGCCTGTCTCGCCGCAACGTGCGCACCTCCCCCACGTTTTTTCGCTTGCGCGATCTTGGCTGTCATTTTGGCGAGAAGATGGGCTGGGAACGCCCGAACTGGTTCAGAAAATATGAAGAACTTGCTACCCATGGTCATGAACCTCGAGGCTGGGCACGTCACAATTGGTCGCGCGCCATCGGTCACGAACATTTGATGACACGCGAAAACGCCGGTCTCTTTGATGAGACATCCTTCAACAAGTTTGAAGTGCGCGGGCCCGGTGCGTTGAAATTCCTGAACTATGTCTGCTCCAACGAAATGGATCAGCCGCTCGGCACGATCACCTACACTCAATGTCTCAACAAACGCGGCGGTATCGAATGTGATTTCACCGTCACCCGCCTTGCAGAAGACCGCTTCTTCATTGTTACAGGCACCGCTTTCGGTCAGCATGACATGTCGTGGCTTTCGCTCAACATGCCTGAAGACGGCACAGTGTCCATTGAAGATGTCAGTTCCAATTATGTGTGTCTCGGTTTGTGGGGTCCCAAGGCGCGCACGATCCTTGAAAAAGTGACAATGGACAATGTCTCGAATGCAGCCTTCCCATATATGACTTCCCAGCGAATAAACGTAGGGGATGTCCCTGTCATCGCTTCGCGCGTAACGTATGTCGGGGAGCTGGGCTGGGAGTTTTACTGCCCCTCAGAATATGGCCTGCGACTCTGGGACACGCTCTGGGCGGCAGGTGAACCAGAAGGCATGGTAGCTGGCGGATACAAAGCCATTGACACACTGCGGCTTGAAAAAGGCTATCGGTACTGGAGCGGTGAAATTTCCCCCGATTACACCCCCTATGAAGCAGGCCTCGGTTTTGCTGTAAAACTGGACAAGCCAGATTTCATTGGCAAAGAAGCGCTGGTTAAACAAAAGGCAGAAGGCATAAAAAACAAACTTTGCACGATCGTCATCTCCGATGATCGCACGATTGCGCTTGGCAAGGAACCCATCCGCGCCGATGGAAAACTTGTCGGCTGGGTGGCTTCAGGCGGATTCGGGTATTCGGTCAACAAGTCCATTGCCTATGCATATCTTCCGATGGAATATGCAAAAGCCGGGACAAAACTGGAGATCGAGTTCTTTGGTGAGCAAGTCGGCGCAGAAGTGACGCACGCTGTCCTATGGGACGCCAAAGGCGAGAGGATACGTCAGTAAACATTAACAAGTCTCGTTAAGGATGAGGCGTCTAATCGCCTGCAACGTTCGAGAGTCTGAACGACCGGAGTCCAATCATTAAGGAAGGATGATCCAACAATGACGTTAGCTATTGATAAAGCCATTGCAAAAGTTCCGTTTCTTGCGGATTCAAAAAACATAAAAAAGACACCATTGAGCGGAGGGATTACAAACCTTAATTTTAGAGTGGATGCTGATGGAAAATCATATGTAATCCGCCTTGCGGGTGAAGGAACGGAGCAGCTTGGCATCAAGCGTGATGTGGAACACATTGCAAACAAGGCCGCCGGTGAAATGGGGATCGCCCCCGAAATCATGTACTTCATCGAGCCTGAAGGGTACATCGTGACTCGCTTTATTAATGGCAAACCCATCCCTCCGCACGAGCTAAGGAAACCCGATTATTTGTCAAATGTGGTTAAAAAGATCCGCCTTTTTCACCGGCGCGGTCCGGTGTTGAATGGCGAGTTCAATGTTTTTCGGCGCGTAGAAATGTTAATGAAGGTTTCAAAAAGCCATGGGATAAAGTTTCCCAGCGACTGGGATTGGATCATGCAGAAAATGAACGAGGCAAGGAAGGCCCTTGAAAAAAATCCGTATACGCCAACACCCTGCCACAACGACCTGCTCAACTTAAACTGGATCAACGAGGAAATAACAGACGAAGTTGGGGAACTCCGCTTGATGGATTGGGAATACGCGGGCATGGGTGATATCTTCTTTGATCTTGCTAACTTTGCTCATCATCACCGCTTGAACGACGAACAAACGAGATACATGCTGCACGAATACTTTGGCGAAGTAACCGAAAAAAACTATGCACGCCTGCGTTTGATGTGGCCCATGTCTGAATTGCACGAAGCCATGTGGGGAACAACGCAAATGGGCATTTCAAAACTGGAGGAGGATTTCCAGGGATATGCTCATTTGTGGTTTGGCCGTTTCCGCCAGGATGTCACCGACTACCGCTGGGAGCAGTGGCTAAAGGATGTTGCGAAGAAAAGCAAATAATTAAGGATTCCCTAGAGGAAATTCGTTGAACGTTGTTTTGAAGCGTTCAACTTGAGAATTTTGAAACTACCCATTTAAAGAAGGAGTTAAAAATGTCAATCGTAAATGCGAAAGAAATCATGATCCCTGCGGCAAAAGAAGGATGGGCTGTCGGCGCGTTCAATGTCACAGACCTGCTGCAATTTGAAGCGGTGATCGACGCGGCTATCGAAAAGAAAGCCCCGGTCATTGTGCAGACTTCCGTGAAACCTTCCCAATTTTTGGGGACTAAAATGATGGTAGCGATCTACCGTACACTGGCTGAATCCGCGCCGGTGCCGGTATGCCTGCACCTCGATCACAGCACGGACATCGCCTATTGCAAGAAGTGCGCGGACGCCGGCTATACCAATATCATGATCGACGCTTCCAAACAGTCCTACGAAGAGAACATCCGCCAGACAAAGGAAGTGGTGGATTACTGCCACAGCATTGGCAACATCTCTGTGGAAGGCGAGTTGGGCACTGTGGGCGGTGTGGAAGACCAGATCAAGGTCGCGGAAGATGAGGCGCAGTTGGCGAATCCTGAACAGTCTGTGGAATTTGTCGAACGCACAGGCGTGGATATCTTTGCTCCCGCCATTGGCACTGCGCATGGTGTGTATAAAACAAAAAACCCAAAAATTGATTTCGAGCGCATGGCTATCATCCACAAGATGTTGAACAGCAACGGCATAAAGACTCCGCTCGTTGTCCATGGCGGGACGGGTTTACCAGACGATTATGTTGCCAAGCTGCTTGCAGCGGGCGGCGCGAAATTCAATGTCTCAACAGAATTGAAACACACGCTGCTCGACGCAAAATGGGAATATCTCAACGCCCACCGTGATGAATATGACCCCGGCAAACTGGACGTTTTTGTGCGCGATGCAACGCGAAAAGCCGTGATGCATTGGATGGATAAGCTGGGTTGTGAAGGCAAGGCTTAACAGAAATTTGAGTCAGTTGTTAAAAATAAATTGAGGAGATAAAAAATATGAAGAAGGTCGAAGAATATTACGCTCCATGGGTAAAAGGTATTCCGATGTACATCTCGGAGCATATCGAAAAAGCCTGGAGAGATCCATCCCTGCATCGCATGATGTCAAATGAAAATCCGCTTCCTCCGTCCGACAAGGTGCTGGAAGCCATGGTCAAATACGCCAAAATGGCAAACCGTTATCCCGACCAGGGGCTGATTGTGCGCAGCAAAATCGCTGAGATGAACAATGTGGATGGTCCCGGCAACGTGATGATCGGCAACGGCTCCAGCGAAGTTTACGATAACATCTTCCGCATGTTCATTGTCCCCGGCGATGAAGTGATTCAACACACTCCCTGCTTCGGCATTTACGGCTTGCGCGGAACGATGCTTGGCGCAAAAATGGTCTCCGTGCCGATGATCTACAAAAATCATCTTATGCACTATGATCCTGATGCGATTATCAAGGCTATTACTGACAAGACCAAGATCATCGTGGTTGCCAATCCGAACAACCCCACAGGCAACTTCATGGATGCCAGACACTTCATCACCATTGCCGAAACGGGCATTCCCTTTGTGATTGATGAAGCCTATGTGGAGTATGCAGGATTGGGAATGTCGCAGGTGCAGTTGACGAAGAAATACAAGAACGTCCTGATCACCCGCACGTTGTCCAAGGCCTATGGTCTTGCAGGCATGCGTTTTGGGTACACCATTGCAGACAAGGAAGTGATTGACCAGATCGCCGGCTCGCTTCTTCCATGGAACGTGGGCACGATTCCCATGTGGGCGGCGCTTGCCGCGTTTGAAGATACTGAAGGCCTTGCGGAACGCGTCAAGTTCAATAACAACGCGGTGGATTTCATCACCGAATCCCTGAGTGTCATCCCAGGCTTCTATGTCATGCCTTCCAAGGCGAATTACATTCTCTTTGATTGCGGTGAAACAGGCAAGACCGGCAAGGAAGTTCTTGCGTTCGCCGAGACAAAGGGCATCATCCTGCGCGGTGAAAGCAAAAAATATGGCAGCGACGGTTGGTTCCGTGTGACTGTCGGCACTGCGGAAGAAAACAAGTTGTTTGTTGACACCGTCCTTGAATTTTTCGGGATGAAAAAGTAAATTAATCCAGCAAGCCATAAAGGTCTTAAAGACCTTTATGGCTTGCAAATGGAGGAAATCATGTCAAAAATTAAAGCAGTGTTCTTTGATCAGGACGGCGTGATCATCGACACCGAGCGCGATGGTCACCGCGTTTCGTTCAATATGACTTTCAAGGAGTTCGGCTTCACTGACGAATGGGATGTGGAGTACTACCATGAATTGCTCCAAATTGCGGGCGGTAAAGAACGCATGAAACACCATTGGAAGACCAAGGGGTTTTCCAAGCCGTTGACAGAGGAAGAAATCGACAATCTCGTAAAGGAAATGCACAAACGCAAGACGGCTCTATTTGTTGAACTGATCGAGACTGGAAAACTGCCCCTTCGCCCGGGTATTCATCGGTTCATGAAAGAGGCGATGGATGCCGGTTTGAAAATCGCAGTCTGTACCACATCCAATGAACAGGCGGCAAAAGCCATCACAGAGAAGATTTTGTCTGATATCAAATTCGATATTGTGCTGGCAGGCGACGTGGTTGAGAAGAAAAAGCCAGACCCCGCCATTTATAACCTGGCGTTATCCAAACTTGGCTTGAAACCCGATGAAGTGATCGTGGTGGAAGATTCCAAGAATGGACTTACTGCCGCAAAAGCTGCGGGCGCGAATGTGGTCGTTACCACCAACCACTACACCGAAAAAGAAGATGTGAGCGCTGGCGATATCATTGTCTCCTGCCTGGGCGAGGCGAGCGGCGAAAAAGCGGAACTTCGCAAAGGCAATCTGGCGGACTTCGATGGCGTTGTGCGCGTCAAACAATTGATGGAACTGTTCGGGTAATTGACGTTTTTTTAAAAGAAATGATATGAAGGTCGAAAGTCAATGTAATGACTTTCGACCTTTGACTTCCAATAAGGATCACACATGGATGAACTGCTTGACATAGTGAACGATGAAGATGTTGTAATTGGACAGGAAATGCGTTCCACCATCCATCAAAAGGGATTGCAGCATCGTGGCGTGCATGTCTTCCTTTTTTTGGAGGATGGAAAAATGCTCATTCAAAAACGAAGCGCAGACCGCGCCTCTTCCCCATCCATGCTGGATTGCTCGGTCTCGGAGCATGTCAAAGCTGGAGAAAGTTACCGCGAAGCAGCCATGCGTGGGATGAAAGAGGAATTGGGCGTGGAAGGTGTCGAGATCACATCATTGGCTACCATCAAAATGGAATATGGACCCGGCGACAATGAGATCAGCCGCATTTACGAAGGCAGAGTGACTCCGGAGCGAATCCGTTTTGACCCAGTTGAGATTTCAGAAATCATGTACATGAGCATGGAAGAAATAAAAGACGAAACAGCCCATAAAAAAGAGAGTTTTTGTAGCTGGTTTGTCGAGATTATGAACTGGTATTTTCAAAAACCATCAAAATTGACCGTACTGAAAGAAAAATAGAAACAGGCATCAGCGGGGAAAAGAGGCGAAAATTTATATATCTGCAACTTCCCAGGCAAAAAGTCGTATACTTTTCTTGGGAAGTTTTTTTCAAAGGAGATAATCCCATGAAACCAATTAACAAAATTATTTCAGTTTTTGCCCTGCTCGCCCTGCTCACGATGAGCATCACCTCTTCTGCGCTGGCTTTTGATGGGCGCGGCGGTGACACAATTGTCATTGAAGCAGATGAAATCATTTCTGACGATTTTTACGTCGGCGCGAGCACGTTCACGTTAAATGGCACCATCAAAGGTGACCTGGTTGTGGCGGCTGAAACCATCGTAATTAACGGAACCGTGGAAGGCGATCTGTTTGCCATGGGTCAAAGCATCATCATCAACGGTGTTGTTACCGATTCTGTGCGCATTGCCGGCGCAGTTTTGCAGATTGGCGAAGCAGCCAATATCAGCGGCGACCTGCTTGTTGGGGGATCAAGCCTTGAAACAAAAGATGGAAGCGAAATCAAAGGGGACATGCTTTTCGGCGGCGCACAAGCGATACTTTCCGGTAATGTTCTTGGAGATGCAATGTTTGCTGCTGCCGCAGTTGAATTGCAGGGAAGCGTTGGCGGTGACGTGACTGCCGAAGTTGGTTCTGCAGAAAACTCAGTCCCTCCATCCTCCTACATGTGGCAGACCGGGATCTCCGTGCCGAGTGTAAAGCCTGGGTTTACCATCGGTGAAAAAGCGTCAATCGGCGGGAACCTAACCTATACACAACCTGCAGATATGCAGATTCCAGACGGCGTAGTCGCAGGGGAGATCACTCGCAAAGAACCTGTTAACAATGTAAATGTACAATATACCCCGCCTACTGTGGGACAGAAGGTCGCTTCCTGGTCGTTTGACCTGCTTCGCAGCATTGTCACCCTTCTTCTGTTCGGTCTGCTCTTAGGCTGGCTCGCCCCGAAATTCACCAAGTCAGTTATGGATAAATTGGGAACCGCTCCTATCATAAGTTTGGGCTGGGGCATTGTCTCATACGCAGCTTTCTTCTTCGCATTGCTGGTGATTTTCACAGCCATGATCATTGGCGCTGTAGTATTCGGTGCATTGACCCTCGGCGGTGTAAGCGGCACAATCGTGTGGACCGGTATCCTCGCCATTTTCGCTCTCATTGTCGGATTCGCACTCGTCACTGCCTTCTTTACAAAGATCGTGGTGGCATGGTTGAGCGGAAAATGGATCATGAACCGCTTCAACCCTGCCTTGGCTGACCATAAAGTGTGGCCGCTGCTTGTTGGTGTAATTCTCGTTGCCCTGGTGATTGCCCTGCCGTTCATAGGCTGGATCGTCGGTCTGGTTGTGATGTTCCTTGGCCTTGGCGCGCTCTGGCTCTGGGGACGCGATCTCTGGCAGGCTCGTAAAGTAACCTCATAAATATTTACAACAAAAAAGGACGAGCCTTGAGCTCGTCCTTTTTTGTTTCAAGGTACTAGGGACAATCTTTGTAATAACTGACTAATCTCTCGATCTTCTGGGTGCGATCCACCACGCCGCCGCCTTTGTTTATGCCTGCAAATTGAAATTCGATCATGGCTTGGTCCAAAGCTCTCCAGTCATCTTTAATATCCGTCGCTTTGAAGGTCGTATAAAAACTTCCCTTGCCATCAGAACTCAGGTTTCCAATCAAATACCAATCGGAGTAACGGAAGAGACCGGGGGCTTCCAAAACACGATAGAACATTTCTGCGCGAGTGACGTCAGGGTGGATGGCTCGCATGGTGATCTCAAATTCGCGGGGGTAGCAATTCAGCGTGATGCGGTCGCTGGAGAAGGTAATATCTGCAAATACGCCTTTGCCGAGATCATTGTCCACATACACAGGCGTCAAGTCAGACGAGCCAGTAGAACTCGACGAAGGATTCGCCGCCTGCGCAGTCGGCTGAGGAACCGCAGTAGGCGCCAGTGTTTCAGTGGGAGCAAGGGTCGGTATCTCAGTCGGCGCCTGAGTAGGCAGTGGAACTGCAGTCGGGGGGATCACTTCAGTCGGCGCGATTACCGTCACGAGTACGGTGGCAATAATAGGGGTTGGCTGCTCCTGTTGAACAGGCTGCACCACACCACAAGCCGCAAGCATTAAAGCCAGCGAAATAAATAAAATCTTTCTCATTTCACACTCCTTTTTTGTTCAGAATTGTACGTTATCCCCACTGTTATCTTGTTGACCCGTTTGGGCTATTTAGAGCGCTTTTTCTTTTCATTTATGCAAAGATTGCAGGTTTCAACCCCGAAAACTCT
The DNA here is from genome assembly GCA_014860805.1 of Anaerolineales bacterium. Lineage (GTDB taxonomy): Bacteria > Chloroflexota > Anaerolineae > Anaerolineales > Villigracilaceae > Villigracilis. The sequence goes on along the minus strand of JACZJB010000033.1, from coordinate 21,083 downwards.
AATCTTTTTCGACAATTCTTATCAGGTATAATGTGCGCCATGTTAACTCCTGAACAAGTTGAATTAAAACTGGACCGCATCCTTTTAAAGGTACAAAAACCCGGGCGCTATGTGGGCGGAGAACTTAACTCCATTCGCAAAGATTGGGATAAGGCGCAAACGAAAGTTGCCCTTGTCTTCCCAGATATTTACGATATCGGCGTTTCGAACGTCGGCTTGAAGATTCTCTACGACCAGATCAACCAGCGCGATGATGCGCTTGCGGAACGCGCTTACGCTCCCTGGCTGGATATGGAAGAACTCATGCGCGAGCATGGAATTCCGCTCTACACGCTCGAATCAAAACGCCCTCTGGCCTGCTTCGACATAATTGGCTTTACCCTCCCTTACGAGACCCTTTACACCAACGCCCTCAACATTCTCAACCTCGCAGGCATTCCTGTCCGCTCCGCAGACCGGGACGAATCACACCCGATCATCATTGCCGGCGGGCACTCCACCACCAACCCCGAACCCATGCATGCCTTCATTGATGCGTTCGCAATCGGAGAAGGCGAAGAAGTCATTCACGATATCGTCAACGCAATCCAAAAGACGAAAGGCGCAAAGCGCGAAGTAACATTACGCGAACTTGCAAAAATCTCTGGCGTGTACGTTCCCTGCTTTTACGCCGCCACCTACATGGATGACGGCACAGTAGCGGTCACAGAACCCACCCTCCCTGATGTTCCGAAAACTGTAAACAAGCGTATTGTGGCAAAACTGCCGCCTCCGCCGACTAAGTTCATTGTGCCAAATATTGAAGTCATCCACAACCGCGTCTCCGTGGAGATCATGCGGGGATGTACCCGCGGATGTAGATTCTGCCAGGCGGGTATGATCACCCGTCCCGTACGGGAAAGAACCGTACAGGAGGTGGTGGATGCGGCCGATGCCGCAGTCCGCGCTTCGGGGTTTGAAGAGCTGGCATTGATGTCGCTCTCATCCTCCGATTACACCTACATCAACGATCTGGTGGATGCCATCAGCAAGCGCTTTGAAGGCCGTAAGCTGACTGTCAACCTGCCATCGTTGCGTATCGAATCTGTCTCTGTGGATTTGATGGAAAAACTCAAGCAGCACCGCTCCGGTGGATTCACTCTCGCCCCAGAAGCAGCCAGCGAACGGATGCGCCGCATCATTAACAAGTTCATCCCCGACGAAGATATCATCAATACCACGCGTGAAATTTACAGCCGCGGTTGGACAACGGTCAAACTATATTTCATGATCGGGCATCCCAGCGAAACACTCGAAGATGTACAAGCCATTGTGGATTTGTGCAAGCGTGTGATCGAAGAAGGCCGCAAAGTGGCAGGCTGGAAAGTGAAACTGCACGCAGGAGTCAGCACGTTTGTGCCAAAACCACAGACACCTTTCCAATGGGTTGCCTGCGACACACGCGAAAATATTCTTGAAAAGCAAGCCTTGTTGAAACGCCAGTTGTTGAAAGATAAAAGTATCAAATTAAGCTGGACAAAGCCCGAAGATTCCCTGCTGGAAGCCTGGCTTTCTCGCGGTGACCGCAGAATGGCTGATGTGATTTACAGTGCGTGGAAAAATGGCGCGAAGTTCGATGCATGGGACGAGGGCAAGAAGTCAGAAGCCTGGCTGCCTGCTTTTGAAGAACACGGCCTTGACCCGGCCTTTTATACACACCGCCAGCGCCGCACGGATGAAGTTTTTCCGTGGGAGCATATTACCGCTGCCGTTCGCAAGAATTTCCTCTTCCAGGACTTTCGCATGTCGCTCGAAGGACAGATCCGTGTGGACTGCCGTTTGAATTGTTTTGCCTGCGGCATCCTGCCAACTTTCGCCAACCTGCGCCGCGAGAATCCCGGCGAGGGTTGGAAATGTCCCGATGTAAAAACCCCTGCCCGAAAAATTGACATTGAGCTACCCGTGGTGGGAGATTAGTCTCCGAACATCATGGAAAAAATCGTCTTTTACGAACGCCTGCAGCACGAGCGGGACAAATTTGAAAACCTGCTCAACAGGGTTGGTTTCTCGCGCCGCCTGACAATGAAAGGCGTATTTGGCAACTTGTCAATCAAAGACCTGTTGGCGGATGTACTTTCCCGCGAGCAGTTCATTGCTGACCGCCTTTCAGAAATTGTGAATGGCGAAGCGTATGCGCCCAGCGCGTCCTTTACCGCTTTGGAAAATTTTCAACAGCGGAACAGTTATCCCGATTATGAATCGAACCTGTTGGAAAAAGATAAACCCAACCACCTGGTTATTTACAAATTCAAGAACATTGGCATGGATGAGATCGTCGAGCAGGAGTTGGCGACGTACATGAGCATTGTGGATCTCTTCCAGCAATTGACATACAATCAATGCATTGACCACGATCTCTTCCACCGCATTGCGGAGCATACCTACAAGCCCTATCGCCGCACCAGCACGGAGATCAACCGCTGGCTCAAAGAAATCGCATCGGAATCAAAATAACAATGAGAGTGAGAATCACTTTTTCGAAACAAGGTGCATTGAGATACACCGGACATCTTGACCTGCACCGCCTATGGGAACGCGCCTTGCGCCGCGCCGATCTTCCGATCAGCTATTCACAGGGATTTCATCCCCAACCAAAGATCAGCCTCGCCGCTGCCCTGCCGCTGGGATTTGCCTCCCGCGCCGAAGTGCTGGATGTTCGCCTGAATGAGGATCTCCCAGTTGAAGATATTTCAAGCCGATTAAAAGAGAGCTTGCCGCCTGATATTCAAGTGCTCGGCGTGGAAAGTGTGGACGATCGCGCACCTGCTTTGCAAACACAAGTGCTCTCAGCCGCGTACGAAGTCCATTTGACGGAACCCATTGACGGCGTGGAGTTGACGCGCAAGGTTGAGGCATTGATGATGTCTGAATCGGTTATCCGTGAACGACGCGGAAAAACCTATGACTTGCGTCCGCTTATAGAAATGTTAAGCGTGGTCACAGAAGCCAGCGGAAAAATCTGGCTGCGCATGACCCTTGCCGCGCGCGACGGGGCTACTGGCCGCCCTGAAGAAGTGTTGAATGCGCTGGATATTCTGCCCGAATATACCCGCGTGGAAAGAACACGTTTGATCTTTCAAAAATAAACCAACTTACCGATCTGGAGGAGCAAGAAAATGGCATTGATCGTATCCATATTTTTTGGCTTTGTTCCCATGTTTTTGTACGCGGCTTTTGTGTATTGGCTGGACCGCTACGAGAAGGAGCCCAAGGCGCTTCTTGGCGCGGCATTTTTTTGGGGAGTGGTGATCGCAGCAGGCGGAGCATTTGTCATCAACACTTTATTTGGCGTGGGGATTTATATTTTCACCAACTCCGAAGCCGCCGCGGATTTCGGAACCACATCCATTGTGGCGCCGATCGTGGAAGAGATATTAAAAGGTCTCGCGGTGGGCATCGTGTTTCTTCTGTTCCGCAAGGAATTTGATTCCGTTCTGGATGGCATCATCTATGGCGGGCTGGCAGGGCTGGGATTTGCCGCCACCGAAAACACCCTCTACATCTATCGCAATGGCTATCTTGAAGGTGGCTGGGAAGGCTTGTTCGTGCTGGCCTTCATCCGCGTGATCGTGGTTGGCTGGATGCATGCCTTCTTCACCGCATTCACGGGCATCGGGTTTGCCGTTGCCCGACTCAATAAGAACATCTTGATCAAGATCATTGCGCCATTCGTCGGCCTTGGCATTGCAATCACCGTCCATGCATTTCACAACACGCTTGGCGGTCTCATCGGCGGACTGGGCGGCCTTGCCATCGGCTCGCTGGTTGACTGGTTCGGCTGGATATTGATGTTCGGTTTCATCATCTGGCTGATCTTCCATGAACGCAACATCGTCAAAAAGCAATTGCTGGAAGAAGTGACCAGGGGTATCATTTCGCAGGCGCAATATCAAAAGGCGCTTTCTCCCTGGACGTTGACCACGGCAGGCTTGAGCGGAAAAGCCACATCCCGTTTCTATCACACCTGCGGCGAGCTGGCTCACAAGAAAGAACAATACTTAAAATACGGCGACGAAGGCGGGAATGCCGCGATCATCGAATCATTGCGCAGGGATTTGGCAGCCCTGGCACTACACGCAAATTAGCATCGCTTCATTTTCTAGACCGAAAGGCTGGTGACTCTTTCATCAGCCTTTTTCTTTGCCTATGGTAAAATTCCGTTCGTTCGCCCCCATAGCTCAGTGGACAGAGCGTCAGCCTCCGGAGCTGAAGAGCGCAGTTCGAGTCTGCGTGGGGGTACCAGATAAACCGCCGATCATGGCGGTTTTTATTTCAACCCGTTTGTCTCATTTCACCCCACTTAATTCTTGGATACAATAGACCTGTGCGTTATTCCACTACTGTTCTTCTGTTTTTCTCTTTGGTCTTTCTCGCAGGCTGTGACGTACATATTGCCAGCGAAAACGCAAGTCCCACACCAATCTTCGTCACCGCCACATTGCCAGCCGCGGCAATTCCCCTGCCAACTCACACACCGCCTCTACCAACGCCAGTTCCAACCATTGCCCCGATTGAAGGGGTGACTACCACTCAGGTCAATGTGCGGGCGGAAACGTCCACAGCAAGCAGCAACCTTGGAAGCATTGCACAATTCTCCAAAGTGCAGATCATTGGGCGGGATTCCAGCACAAGCTGGTACCAGATCATTTACGCGGGCGCGCCGAATGGCACGGGCTGGATTCGAGCGGAATATGTCCAGGTGAATGCCGGGGCGGAGATCCCTGTCATTGAATCGGTATCAGGCAGCGGCACGGGAGAGAGCGGATTTGTCATCCAAAAGATAAACGTGCGCAGCGGACCGGGCACAACATTTGACACACTCGGCGAGCTTAATCCAAACGATGTTGTTTTTATCTTGGGGAAAGATGAAAGCGGCGCGTGGATGCAGATCGAGTTCGAAAATTCAGCAGATGGAATTGGCTGGGCGGCGCTTGAATTTCTACGAGTGGAAAATACAGACTCTCTGCCAGTGGTCGCAGGGGCTATTCCAACAATGGAGGTTGCCACAACCACAACGGCAACTCAAAGCGATGTTGTTTTGTCAGCAATGGCGGATGGAGACTCAAAGATAGCACCGCTTGCAAGGATATTTTTTTCGCCGCAGGGAGCGCGTTCTGTCCAAATCAATGACAGCGTCTCAACTCCGAACGGTGATACTGAAGATTGGATCGAATTCACATCTTATAATGGGAGTATTGCAATCCAATTATTTTGCTCAAACGGAACCTTGCAAGTAGAATTACAAGATGGCACAAAAGTGATTGAGAAATTCCTGCTGGCTTGTACGCAGGCACATTTTCTGAACGTCCCCGCAAATCAATCCCATCTCCTGCGATTATCCGAAGCAGATGCGAGCGTAACCCACCTGACAAATTACACACTCGTGATGGAAAGCATAAAATAACCGTCTTCAAAAATATCGTGGTACAGTGTTTATCAACTAATGGAGAAGCAAATGAATAGAAAAATGATCCTACTTTTAGCGGCCTTTGTGATGATCGTGTTTGCTGCCAGCTGCCAGCAGCAAGAAGCGCCAGCATCGCCGCTATCTGCGGCATTGAGCGAGCTTTCAGGAACAGTGGACGCAAAACAGGCAGCCGACGATGCTTTCGCGCCTGCCGCACCTGGCACAGTGCTGCAAGCCAATGGGCAAATTCAAACCGGCGATGACGGCCGCGTCCGACTTGACCTTTCCTCGGGGACGATCATCCGTGTGACGCCATCTTCGATCTTTACCCTAACGTCGAATGAAGAAGTGGAAGGCGGCCTTGCCACCAAGATCAAGCTTGACCTCGGAAAGATTTTCATCATTCTGAATGGCGGAAGCGCGGATGTGGAGACTCCCTCCGGCGTGGCTTCGGTGCGCGGCTCTTACATGAAGGTGGAAGTTGATCCTGAGACGATGGACATTTACGTCACCTGTCTCGAAGGCAACTGCTCCGTGAGCAACCCTGCGGGGACGGTAAATTTCTCCAACGGAGAAAGAGCCATTCTGTATCATCGTGACCCGGTCACGGGAAATTGGACTGCCCCCAACGTTGAGCCGATGACGCCCGCCGAATTCCAGGAATGGCTGGATGAAAATCCCGAAGCCAAGGAACTGTACGAACAAGCCATGGCAACTGTCACGGCGTTGGCACAGCCCACAGAGGCGCCAACCGCCACACCGTCATTGGTAACGGCTACTGCTTCGGCGGATGCAAGCAGCGCCTGCTTTAAGATCATTGAGCCTGCGGTGGGAGCCAGCCTGCCGAAACAGGGCAGGGTGAATTTTGAATGGGAAGCCCAGCCCGGCGCGGAGAGATACATCATCACCTTTGTAGACCAGAATGGAAACCGTGCGGTCATTGAGACCACCAGTACCAGCGAAGAGAGATACATCGAGATTCTGCCCGCCGGCGGGAATTTCAGTTGGTTCGTCACTTCCTACGGCGCGGATGGGAACGAGATTTGCTCAACAGAATCTTCCACTTTCACAAAGCCGCAGGGCGATCCCACACAACGGCCAAGCGCCGAGCCTGACACAGACCCACCTGCCTGCGATCCTAATGATTGTTCTGGTGCTTGCCCTGATTACTACTACTGTTCTGACTTCTAAATAATAACTATTTTGGCAGTTTCCTGTAATACAGGAAACTGCCAAAATTTATATCTGTAAATCTTTTCTTTATCAACCAACCGTACGCAACTAGGAATAATTTCAATGAAAAAAGAGAGAAAGCCTATCAAACTGCGCGTCATCCTTCTGCTTGGAACTTTAACTTTACTATTGCTTGTTCAAATTGCAGGGCTTTTTCCCAATGTAACTACTCCATTTGAGCAGATGGAATACTCAGCGCGCGATCTTCTGATGCGTCTGCGCGGCGAGGAAACACCATCAGACGATATTGTCATCGTGGCAATCGATGACGAATCCTTTAATTGGACAGGATTCCAATGGCCCTGGCCGCGCTCCTATTTTGCGGAAATCGTAGACCAAATCAATGCAGGCGGCGGCAAGGTCATCGGCGTGGATATCTTTCTCTTCGAGCCAGACCAGAATGTTGAGAACGATCAATTGTTTGCGGATGCGCTTGGACGCAGCAACTCAGCCGTCAATGTCCTGCAAATCCTAAAAAGAGGCGACGAGCAGTTTACAACGTTCACCCTATTGCAGCCGTTGACTCCCTACCGTAAGGCGTTGGATGGCATAGGCATCACCTCGTTTATTCGAGACGAAGATGCCATTGTCCGCAGTGTGCAGGCTTTTGATTCGTATAACGGTGAAACCTATTATCACTGGGCTTTTGAAGTGGCGAGGTTGTATCTTGGCACCGAACCTCCATCCAGCGCAACTGACACAAATATGAAATTTAATGGTCAAACTGTGCCATTAAATGCGGGGCAATTGCTGGTTAATTTTTCAGGTCCTGCTGGTTCGTATCCCACCTACCCAGCCTATAGCGTGGCTCTCGGCGATGTCCTTGAACAGAACCCGGATGCCTTCCGCGGCAAGATCGTTCTAATCGGCGCCACCACAGTCACATTACAAGATATTTACCCGACACCTTTTTCAACCCAGATTCCCACTTCTGGAGTGGAAATTATCGCAAGCACAATTGACACGCTGATCAACGGAAAATACATCACGCAAGCTCCGGCATGGCTGGCTTTACTCATCACGATGGCGGCAGCGCTTCTCGCATATTTGATCTCCTTTTTAAAACGTCCCTCATTGACCATCAGCTTACTGCTTGCCAGCATGGTTGGATATTTAGCCATAGGGTTCATTATCTTCATCCGCCAGAGATACGTTCTGCCTGTCGTGGTGCCGCAGATCATGCTTTTTCTGGGAGTTGTGCTTCCCACGCTTGAGCAGGCTGTTTCACAGGAACTTGAAAAGCGGCGCGTGCGTAATTTGTTCAGCCGCTTCATCTCTCCTGAAATGGTGGATCAGATGATGTCCACACAGGATCTATCCTCGCTGAACAAACGCTCAGATATCAGCATCATCTTCTCGGACATTCGCGGCTTTACCACTCTATCTGAAAAGCTTTCTCCAGAAGAAGTGGTTGCACTGTTGAACCCGTACCTCGAAGCCATGTCCAAAGTCATCTACAAGCACGGCGGCACCGTGGATAAATACGAAGGTGATGCCATCATTGCCTTCTTTGGCGAGCCCGTTCCGTTCAAAGATCACGCCGTCCGCGCTTTACGCGCTTCGTTGGATATGCGCAAAGCGCTGACTGAACTGAAGGATCAATGGGCAAAAGAGGGACGTCCCAGTTCAATTGAAATGGGAATTGGCATCAACTCGGGAGAGGTCTTCGTGGGTATGGTCGGCTCCGAGCAGCGCATCAATTACACGGTCATTGGCGACAATGCCAACCTCGCCTCCCGCCTGCAGGATCTCACGAAAACCTACGCCTGGCCGATTCTCATCAGCGAAAGCACGTATCAACATGTCAAAGATGAATTCGATTGTGAATTTGCAGACGCAGTCACAGTCAAAGGCAAGACTCAGGCTGTAAACGTATACAAGGTGTTGGGTTTTAAGGGAGCGCCTGCCACAGAGCAGTTAAAATCCTGGCAGAAGTAGCAGGCTCGAGCGCGGAAAGAAGCGGCATGTCATCCACATGATGTGCCGCTTTTCGTTTGTGAAGTACTTGTGTCTAATTGCACTAAATTGCGTTTTATGATAAATTTATGCATAAATTTCACAAAGGCGAGGGCACATGAACGCAGAAAAAATACCAGATATCATTATCGGGCGGCTCCCTGTTTATCTGCGCGCACTCCAGCGAATGGCGGATAATGGCATCAAGACCACTTCTTCACAGGAACTTGGCGAACATGTGGGTATCTCTGCCGCCCAGATCCGCAAAGACATTTCGCAATTTGGTGAGTTCGGCAAACAAGGTACGGGATATTCCATTGCATATCTGCTCGACAAGCTTCGTGAAATCCTCAAAGTTGATCGCATTTGGGATGTGGTGCTGGTCGGCGCCGGCGATATGGGTCATGCTCTCGCTAATTATCAGGGGTTCAAAAACCGCGGATTTCATATTGTGGCGATCTTTGACAACAACAAAGAGAAAATTGGTGAAAAGATCGGCGAATTCACAGTCCAGGATGCTGAAAAAATGACCGAAAGCATCAAAGCTGCTAATATAAAAATCGCCATGTTGACCGTCCCCGCTCCAGCCGCACAGGGCGTCGCGGATAAACTAATTCAATCGGGCGTGAGGGCCATTCTCAACTACGCGCCCATCAGCCTGAACGTGCCCAACAACGTGAAAGTGCAATACATCGACCCCGCCACCCACCTGCAAAGAATGACCTATTATTTATAAATCTGCTCTACCCAGATAAAATCAACTCGCCTGATTTTTCGCGGCGAGTTTTTATTTATAGAGAGAGCCGCTTCGGATTCAACCATACCCGCTTCTGTCCAAGCGGCAGAATCAACCCTGAAAAGAATGGAAATTTGGATAATGAGCAAAATTTGGAATGCATCTGAATACGATGAATCACGCCGACGCCTGATCCCCTGCTACGATTTATTCTACACAACCGCCGCAGAATTGGCAGCACGTACAATAAAAACAATCTCACCTGCAATTCTTGACCTTGGCACAGGAACAGGCTTGCTCAGCGAATTTGTCATGGAAAGGTTTCCATCCGCAACGCTCACCTTGTTGGACGAGTCATCCGAGATGCTTTCAAAAGCCAATCTTCGGCTGGAGAAATATAACCCGAAAATATCCATCCAGCCCATGACCGCTCCTCTGCCGGCTGGCAAGTTCCATGCTGTTATTTCCTCCTTGGCCATTCACCATCTCACAGACGCTGATAAGCAAGACCTGTTCCGCCGAATTTACCAGATCCTTTTGCCTGGCGGAGTATTTATCAATGGCGAGCAGATTTTGGGCGAAACAGAATGGCAGCAACATCTATTTGAGTCTACACATCTTGATGGTGCACGGGCTTTGGGAAGCACTGAAGAAGAGATACAAGCTGCTCAAGGGCGCATGGCCTATGATAAGTGCTCCACTCTCAGAGATCAAATTTCATGGTTAAGAAAGGTCGGGTTCCAGAACGCGGATTCCTTTTTCCACTCTTTTCGCTTTGCGGTCTACGCAGGTTGGAAACCAAATTAATTTTCCTGAAGCCTGTCCCGTTAAATAAAAAGACGGCTTCGCTTGAAGCCGTCTTTTTTAGACTTGAGGTAAATTCCTGCGGATCACATTCAACATGCCGAAACTTTTCACAGCGCCTTGAACCACACAAGTCAACGGGTTATCCACCAGATAAGCCGGGATGCCGAGGGATTTTGTCAGCAATTTGTCGATGCCGCGCAAGAGAGCACCACCGCCGCACAACGCCACACCGCGGTCAATAATGTCAGAAACCAGTTCAGGGGGAGTCTTTTCGAGGACCTTGCGGCCAGTTTCGACGATCTGCTTCAACGGCTCCTGCAAGGCTTCCACGATCTCACCCGTGGTCAACGTCACGGGGCGTGGCAAGCCAGTGACCTGATCCTGTCCCTGCACTTCCATGCTGTTTTCAATATCCTGCGGGACTGCGGCGCCAATTCGGATCTTCAATTGCTCGGCAGTCACCTGACCAATAATGACGCCATACTTGCGGCGCACGTAGTTAACAATGGCTTCATCCAAATCCATGCCGCCCGCACGGAGAGTATCTGCTGCAACGATACCATACATAGCCATTACGGCGGCTTCGGTGCATCCACCACCCAGACAAATGAGCATATTTCCAGAGGGTGAATTAATGGGCAGGTCAATGCCAATGGCAGCTGCCAGCGGCTGTTGGATAAGGAAAGCCTCGCGGCTTCCCGCTTCCATGACTGCTTCGTAAACGGCACGCCGCTCCACGCTGGTTACTCCATACGGAACGGAGATCATCACGCGCGGACGAAAGATACGCATGGATCCGCTCACACGCTGCAAAAGATAGGCAAGCAGAGTTTCAGTAATTTCATAGTCCGCGATCACGCCATTTCGCAATGGACGCGCCACTTCGATATTATCTGGAACCTTGCCGTACATATCACGCGCCTCAAGACCCGCTGCCACCATCTTCTGATCGTCCACTTCGATGGCGACGATGGTAGGTTCTTCCAACAGCACTTGAGAACTGTCAGCAAGACGTGTAAACATGGTACCCAGGTCTATACCCAGGTCTTTCGAAAAAAGAGCCACGCGGGTTTAATTCTCCGAGGTGGGCATGCGCATACCACCCTTGCGATATCGGCGAACCGCATCCAAACGTAAATTGGATTTGCGTAAAGCGGCTTCCATCGCCAGATACACATCGGTATCGGCGGGAACGCCCTTGGCGAGTACTTCTTCGGCTCGCTGGCGGGCGGCATCTGCACGGGCTTCATCGATCTCTTCCACATTTTCTGCGGCATCTGCAAGGATGGTGACGATATCAGGCTGCACTTCAGCAACGCCGCCAGCCACCGTAAACAATTCTTCCTTGCCTCCCTTGCGGACTTTGACGATCCCATACTTCAAAGTAGTCAGGACAGGGGCGTGTTTGGGAAGAATGCCCATTTCACCCGCCGCACCAGGCAGCACAACAACATCCACATCACCTGTGAATACCGTGCGATCCTGGGAAACAATTTCACAACGAATGGTCATAGTAATTCTCCAGTGTCATGCGCCAGGTGTTGAAAAATTTCAACACCTGGCACTTAAACACTTGACACTGATTTAAGCCTTCGCGAGTTTTTCTGCGCGTTCGCGTACGTCTTCGATGGTACCAGCCATCATGAAGGCTTGTTCGGGAAGGTCATCGCATTTACCGTCAAGAATTTCACGGAAACCGCGGACGGTGTCTTTGAGAGGAACATACTTGCCAGCAATGCCGGTGAAGCGTTCCGCGACATAGAACGGCTGCGAGAAGAAGCGTTCGATCTTGCGGGCACGGGACACAATGAGCTTGTCGTCTTCGGAGAGTTCATCGATACCAAGAATGGCAATGATGTCCTGCAAGTCCTTATAGCGCTGGAGGATGCGTTGAACTTCACGAGCTGTTCGGTAGTGTTCCTCTCCAACGATATTGGGATCAAGAATTCGGGAGGTTGAACCGAGCGGGTCCACGGCGGGGTAAATACCCTTTTCCACGATGGAGCGTTCGAGAGCGATGGTCGCATCCAAGTGAGTAAATGTCGCCACAGGAGCAGGATCGGAGTAGTCATCCGCAGGCACGTACACAGCCTGCATGGATGTGATCGAGCCAGTGCGAGTGGAGGTGATGCGTTCCTGAAGCTCGCCCATTTCAGTGGCGAGGGTAGGCTGATAACCCACCGCGGAGGGCATACGTCCAAGCAAGGCGGACACTTCGGAACCAGACATCGAGAAGCGGAAAATGTTATCGATGAAGAGCAATACGTCTTTGCCCTGATCGCGGAAATATTCAGCCATGGAAAGGGCGGTCAACGCAACGCGCAAGCGCACGCCGGAAGGTTCGTTCATTTGCCCGTATACCATGACGGTATCTTTCATAACGCCGGATTCGAGCATTTCACGGTACAAGCCAGTCCCTTCGCGAGTACGTTCGCCTACGCCAGCGAATACGGAATTGCCTTCGTGTTCGGTGGCCACGGAACGGATGAGTTCCATGATGATAACCGTCTTGCCTGTCCCTGCACCGCCGAAGATGCCTGTCTTACCACCTTTAGTGAACGGAGCGATCAAATCCACGACTTTTACGCCTGTTTCAAAGATCTCAACGCGGGTGGATTGCTCGGAAAAATCGGGAGCAGGGCGGTGAATGGGATAACGGGACACCGCATTGACTTCGCCTTTTTCATCGATTGCGTTGCCAAGCACGTTAAAGATACGTCCAAGGGTTGCGGGTCCAACGGGGACCATGATCGGAGAACCGGTAGCCAGCGCAGAAACACCGCGCTGCAGGCCATCGGTTGAGTCCATGGACACAGTACGGACCCAGCCTCCGCCCAAATGTTTCTGAACTTCGAGAATCAGCACATCCTGTCCTGAACGTTCGACTTCAATCGCTTCGAACAATTCGGGGATGTCGCCTTCAGGGAATTCGACGTCAACCACACCACCTAAGATTTGTACTACACGGCCAGTAGCTTTTGCCATGATTTCCTCCAGTTATTTCGCGGCCAGCGCTTCTGCGCCGCCCACAATGTCTAAGATATCGTTCGTAATGCCCTGCTGACGAACTTTGTTATAAGCCAATTGCAATGCGCCGATCAATTCCTTAGCATTATCGGTCGCATTGCGCATCGCGATCATGCGGGCGGCATGTTCGCTGGCCTGAGATTCAAGAACAGCCTGATAGACCTGCAATGCGGTAAAGCGCGGGATGATCTCATCCAGAATTTCCTTCTGGTCTGGTTCATATTCGTATGCCGCGGCAGGTCCGCTTGTGGATTTGTGTTCATACTCTTCCACGCGGCCTTCCCCGCCAAGTTCAAGCGGGAGAAGCTTTTTCACCGTGGCGATCTGACGCCCCATGTTGACAAAGTCAGTATAAACAAGGTAAACCTCGTCCACGTTGCCCTTCAGGAATTCATCCACTGCAAGGCGTCCAATCGCGGATACATCCATAAAGGTCGGGGCAGCGGGGAGGTTGCTGAAATCCGCAATCACCTGCTTGCGGCGGCGGATGAGCAGGTCACGGCCTTTTCGGCCGACTGCAATATATTTAACGGGAGCAGTATTCGGGTCAAAGCGCTGAGCCGTGAAACGAATCACGTTGGAGTTATAAGCGCCCGCGAGACCGCGGTCGCCTGTGATCACAACCACCAGGGTATTGTTCACAGATTTGCGATTCGCAAGAAGCGGATGCAGGCTGTCACGTCCGGGCTGTTCGGCAACGTGTTTTAGAACCTGCCACGCCTTTGTCGCATACGAACGAGTCGCCGTTACCGCATTGATTGCCTTGCGGACTTTGCTGGCGCTCACTGTTTCCAAAGCGCGCGTGACTTGCGAAATATTTTTTACGCTCTTTATTCGGAGCCGCATTTCACGAGCTGAAGCCATAAGAGTAGTCCTCTATTCTCTGATCTGTCTTTTAGGCTTGCCAGCCCGCGCGGAAGCCATCCAGGGCTTTCGTCAAAGCGGCGCGATTATCGTCGGTAATGGCTTTCTTTGTCAAAATATCCTTGCCAATTTCAGGATATGATGAAGCCATGTAACGGATGAGGTCAGCCTGCCATTGTGCCATCTTGTCCAGAGGTACATTGTCCGCATAACCGTTAGTACCGGCAAAGATGACCATAACCTGATCTTCAAGTTCCATCGGCTGATATTGAGGCTGCTTGAGAATTTCCTGCATACGCTGTCCGCGATTCAACTGCTGCTGTGTGGACTTGTCGAGATCGGAAGCCATCAAAGCAAAGGCCGCCAATTCGCGATATGCGGCCATGTCGAGGCGTAAGCGGCCTGCAACCTGCTTCATCGCCTTTGTCTGGGCATCGCCACCCACGCGGGACACGGAAATACCGACGTTCACCGCAGGACGAATACCAGCATTGAAGAGGTTGGACTCAAGGTAGATTTGTCCGTCTGTAATTGAAATAACGTTGGTGGGGATATAAGCCGACACGTCACCGAGCAGGGTTTCAATGATCGGCAAAGCAGTGAGAGAACCACCCGTACCGGCAACTTTGATGATCTTGTGATCATCCGCATTGCCCATGTGCTTGCGGGCTTCTTCCGCTTCGTCTTTAGAAATAGGGCCTGTGTAGACCTTGCCATCCACGCCGTCTTTCTCAGAAGCCATCGCCTCCTTGAAGTCCTTCTTCACGATGACGTATTTATTCGCAAGGCGGGCCGCGCGTTCAAGCAAACGAGAGTGAAGGTAGAACACGTCACCAGGATAGGCTTCGCGCCCGGGAGGGCGGCGGAGAAGCAAAGAAACCTGGCGATATGCCCAAGCATGTTTGGAAAGATCATCGTAGATCACCAGGGCATCGCGGCCTGTTTCCATGAATTCTTCGCCAATGGCGCAAGCGGAGTAAGGAGCAATATATTGAAGAGCAGCCGATTCGTCTGCAGCAGCCATGACAATAATTGTGTTATCCATAACACCGGCGCGTTCAAGAATGCCGACGGTACGAGCAACAGCAGCTTTCTTTTGGCCGATGGCTACATAAATACAAACCAGATCCTTGCCTTTTTGATTGATGATCGCATCGATCGCAATGGCTGTCTTGCCGGTCTGGCGATCACCGATGATCAGCTGGCGTTGACCACGTCCAACAGGGATCATCGAGTCGATGGATTTGATACCGGTCTGCACCGGGGTATCCACATCCTGACGCTGCACCACACCGGGCGCAATGCGCTCAATTGGGCGGAAGCCTGTGGTTGCAATAGGTCCTTTGCCGTCAATCGGCTCACCCAAAGCGTTGACCACGCGTCCGATCATGGCATCCCCTACCGGCACGGAAGCGATGCGTCCGGTCCCGCGTACGGTCATGCCTTCGATGATACCGTCGTACGCACCCATCACGATCACACCCACGCTGTCTCGTTCAAGGTTGAACGCCGTACCCATCACGCCGTTCGAAAACTGTACAAGTTCCTGCGCCCGAACATTTGCAAGGCCTTGCACGCGGGCAATTCCATCGCCCGCTTCCACCACAACACCAATATCACTAATGTTGAGCTCGGGCTTAAAGCCTTCTATTTGCTTCTGCAGATCACCCGTGATCTGCTTGATCAGGTCTGACATTAGGTAGCCTCCACCAAAATACGTATTATGTACAATAACCCGGATAAGGGGCTTATCCGGGTATAAGTTTATTCTTTGTTTGGCACCCTTCCCTCAGGACAAGCCTTAGTGAGGATGAGTACAAACGAGCTAATGATACCTGAAAGGGGAATGATTGTCTAGTTACAAACATTAATACCTTAAGAAATCCTTTACACCCTTGTCATCTTTGCATCTTATACTATACTACAAACCGTTATTCACGAATGACAGGAGAAAAAAGCTCAGAAATGAACAGCCTCCAGGAAGACAAACCTCCCCACCGCCACATGAAACGCTATTGGAAAATAGCCGTTCTTGCAAATATCAAAGACGAGACTCAGCCCAAGCCGGAGGGAGTTCCGCCGGATGCTTTTGCTGATTATGACCACATCGAAACGATAGACTCGCTTCGCGCCGCGCTGGAAACGGATGGCCACACAACTATATTCATCCAGGCTGACAGGGACCTGCCTTACGCGCTACGCAACGAAAAGCCTGACATCTGCTTCAACATCGCTGAAGGTTTGGGTGGTGACGCACGCGAGGCGCAAGTGCCTGCCCTGCTTGAAATGCTCGGCATCCCATATACAGGCTCCCGCGTTCTCACAAACGGCATTTCACTCGACAAAACCCTCACCAAACGTATCTGGCGTGATCGCCGCCTGCCTGTGGCCCCATTTCAAGAATTTAATTTGGGCGACGAACCCCTGCGCTCCGAATTAAAGTTCCCGCTTTTCGTTAAACCAGCCCGTGAAGGCACCGGCATGGGCGTGGATATGAAAGCGATCGTCAAAAACGAAAAAGAATTACGCGAACGCATCCAATACATTATCAATGTTTACCAGCAACCTGCACTCGTCGAGACCTTTCTGCCGGGTCGTGAATTTACAGTAGGCATCCTCGGGCGCGCAGATTCAAAACTTTACTCACGCCACCCCGAATGGTACGAAAAAGACGGCTTCCACCGCTTCCCCGTCCTTGAACTGGACAGCAGCCGCTCGGTAACTCCCTGGGTATACAGCAATGAAGCAAAGTCAAAAGAGGTGGGAGCGGAAGGCTCGCCCGGCTATTTCTGCCCGGCAGAAATCGAACCTGAACTCGAAAAGAAATTGAAATACCTGGCTTTGCGCGCCCATCAACTTTTGAACACGCTGGATGTTTCCCGCACGGATATCCGCCTGGATGAAGAAGGAAATCCGCGGCTGATCGAAATCAACACCCTGCCTGGATTGACGCCCAATTACAGTGATCTCTGCCTGCAAGCCGCCGCAGAAGGCATCCGCTATGAGGATCTCGTACTGGAAATCCTCTACCTCGGTGCCAGCCGCTGGGGAATGTTGGCGCCGCGTGAATACATTCCAGATTTGCCCAAGAAAAAATAATAAAAAGTCCTGCGGAGTTCCGCAGGACTTTTTATTATTTACTAATCATCATGTTCACGACCATCCGCATGACATTGGACACAATTTTGGAAGTCAGAAATGCCTTCTTCCAAATGCTTTCCGCGGATATTCGCTTCGGTATGTTCATGGCAGCCATAACAAGTATAGGATGAATAACTCGATGGATGGCATGTAGCACAGGCAACCGTCCCTTGCTCGCCATGATTCAATGGGAAAGTGTGATTTTCAGTGAACGTAGCAGGAGTCCACGCGGCGGTGCTGTGACAGGCAGCACATTCCGTGCCAAACTGCCCCGCGTGAACAGCAGGCTCTGCATGGCAGGCCACACAAGCGGATGGCGTTCCCGCAAACACATTGTTGACATGACAGCGTTCACACTCCAGTGAAACATGCGCACCTGTCAACGGGAAACCACTGCGGCTGTGATCAAACGAGGCGCCCTCCCAATCATCAGGGGTATGGCAGGCATCACACTGGGTTCCAAATTGTCCGTTGTGTTCATCATCCTGCTGATGACAGGAATAACAATCCGTGGGGGTGCCCTTGAATACTTTGTTTACATGGCAATCTTCACAGGCAGCTTTGGCATGTTCGCCTTCCAGCTTGAAGGCAGATAGGTTGTGGTCAAAGTTTGCAGGCGTCCAGCCTTTCGCTGAATGGCAAGCTGCGCAATCATTTCCATATGAGCCTGCATGCGGGTCATCCTGCTGATGACAAGAGAAACAATCTCGCGGCGCGGATTGCAAATCTGCTATTGTGCGCGCATCGAGATGACAGTTTGTGCAACTGGCTTCTGCATGTTTTCCAATCAATTGAAATGCAAAGGAGTTGTGATCGAAATCATTTCCATAGCGATCAACACCGTCATGACATGCAAGACATTCTGCCCCAAAGGAGAGGAGATGCGCCTGGGTGAAGACAATGTCAATTTGATTGTGGCAGGTCTGGCAGGAGTCGGAAGCGAACGTGGCTATATCCTCTCCGTGACAATCAGAGCAGACAAACGCTTCATTCTTCGCTGTACGCTGGTGCCCGGTCAAAGAGTAGCCCAGCGTCTCATGAGGAAAAGCATTCTCGCCCATGTCAGTGAGCGAGGCTGCGGCTCCACGATGCTCAAAGTGACAATCGCGACAGGCAACGGATGGATTCTTCTGGGTGATCGCGCCGTGCAATTCAGCCACGCTTAACATTTCTGCGGCGATATTGGTATGACAAGCCAGGCAGCGATCTGCCATCGTTTCGCGCTCCCAAGGTGCGGAATGGCAAGCCTTGCATTCGGAGATTTGCGCGTGAGAATTGACGACGCCAATCGTTTCACCAGATTGAGCGTTGAGGTCCCCCGAACTGAACATGTGTCCGCCGCTTGCAAACGCAACACCGACCAGAACGAACAAGGTGATCAGTGCGGCAAAAATTCCCGTACCTGTCAAACATCCAAGACGATTGTTTTGCATTTCATCCTCCCTATTTCAAGAACGTGGCGTAGTACAAAGCTGCGCCAATGTGAACAAAAGCGGAAATGAACAACGCGATGCCAATGGAATATGAACCGTGTGCCACAACGACATGAATTGGCGCGCGCGCTTGAGGGCTTCTTGTGAAAGCGTACCTTCAATTTCCAGGCCATCCATTGTGCGTGGGATGCGGGTGTAAATGTAGCGGCCTATAAATCCGCTTACCACGATGATCAACGTGAGCAGCGTGGTCGCGCCAGCCAGCCCGTTAAATTTCCATGAAGTGTGAAGCAAAACCATATACGGTCCCACCAACCCCATGAAAATATGGAATTGCAGCCATGTGGACATCCTTCCCCAGGCGGCGCTTTTGCTTCTCTTGCGCAGGCTATAAAGGGTTTCGGTCAAAAGCATCAGCACAAAGCCCAAGATGCCAATAGTGTGTCCGAACAATTCACTTGCAGGCGGAATCTCTTGAGTCCACAAAGTTACCGCGCCATATAATCCTGTGATCAATATGCAAAACAAAAACGCCAGCCACAATTCCCTATTTCCACGAAGCATATCTGCCCTCCCGAGGCATAATTTTCAAGCCGTTTTCAGATGATTTGACCAGTAATCCACAATGACGTCCGCAATTTTTACATCGCGGGAAAGCAGCTTACCGTGGATGGCTGTAATGTCCATTTTTTCTGCTATGATCTTTTGCAAAGGCGTGGACAGGGTCTGGTCGCCCATCACGACTGCGCCGATCAAGGTCTTTTCGCCCACAAGAACCCGCACATGATTCATGTCAAACCCACCTTGAACAGCGATGGCATCCGGTAATTGGCGCCAGGTTTCGCTGTCGCCGCGGGCAATACCGACGATATCTTCATCCCGTCCATGTCCTACTGTTCCAATAATGGTTGTGGTTAACCCTGCCAGTCGTGTGACATTGAACGGCGGACTTTTAATATAAGATTTTCTTTTTCCAGCCATGTTCAACCCTGCTGTGTACCCTTGCTCTCGCGCAGGAGTCCATAAACTGTCCAGCACAGAACGACCCGAAGCTGGGTCATAGGCTTGGGCCACGTCACCCGCGGAATAGATATCGGGGTCATTGGTTTGCAAAAATTCATTGACCAGAATTCCGCGGTCCAATGCCAGATCTGCTTCGCGAGCCAGTTCCACACGAGGTTTAATTCCGATGGCATAGGCAAGGATATCGCACTTGATCGTCTGTCCATTTAACAGACGGACGCTGCTGACTTTTCCGTTTTTGCCGATCACTTCGGTCAACTCGGAATGGAAATGAAGTGTTACGCCTTCCATTTGAAGGCGCGCCTCTACAATGTGGGATTCTTGTTCATCCAGCACATTGCTCCAGTAACGGTCTCCGCGCAAAAGATAGTGGACATTGACGCCGCGCGAGAGCAATCCCTCCGTCAATTCGAGCGCAGTGATTCCGCCGCCCACCACAACGGCGGTCTTCCCGCGTTTGGCAAGCGCAAGAATTTGACGGGCATCTTCCAAATGATCGAGCTTGACCACGCCTTTCAAGTTTGCACCAGGGACTGTCAGCGGCGCGGCGAATGCCCCGGTTGCGATCAACAACTTATCGTAGGATAGAAGCGTTTTTCCATCCAGCAGTAATGTCTTTTCCGCACGGTTGATGCTTGTCACGCGGGTATTTTGATATCTGAAATTTAACGGAGCAAAATCTTCACGCTTTTTAGGAAACAAAGCCTTGTCGTGAAGTTCGCCAGTTAAATAATAAGCCAGCCCGGGGCGCGAATAATAACCGTGCGGGTCATCGCCCAGCATAATGATCTCGCCGCTTTTGTCCACTGAGCGGATCGCTTCGATCGAAGCGAAACCAGCCACGCCCGTTCCAATGATGACGTATCTCATTCCGCACCTGTTGTGAATAAATCAGTGCGCGCAAAACGCAGCACGCCGCGCGGACAACGCGCCACGCACTCGCCGCAGGTCAAACACTCATTATGTTTGATGGATTCATTACGCCATGCGTAGGCGCGAACATCGATGCCGATCGGACAGTTATATGTACAAATACCACACTGCACACAACGCGAAGAATCGGGAACTACATGTCCCGCAAACAAGGCAGTGCGCCGCGTGGCGTCGCTTTTGAAAATATTTAAAAATGACAAATCCAGCCTCCATTTATCAAGTCGCTTATCCCCCGGAAAAGTTACGGAAATTATATGCCTGCCAAATCACTATGACATAGTGACGAATGTCATAGGAAAACAGATTCGGGCAGATTCTTTCATTTTTACAATTAATTCCGGTCAGACATTAAATAAAAACAGGGCTGTCTCACGACAACCCTGTTCGTTGCTCAAAAACCTAGCCGTCAGGCCCAGTCTTACGAGAGCGGAACTACATTGGCAGCCTGTAAGCCTTTGGGGCCGTCTTCCACAGAAAACTCAAC
>JACZJB010000032.1 GCA_014860805.1 Anaerolineales bacterium | reverse complement strand
AAATGGATGTTCTCCCGACCTGGCCGCTCTCCCTTGAGTTGACTTAAACCAAACGGCCGCTGACTTGCCCAAGTCAGCGGCCGTTTGATATAGGGGAGAATGTAACTTTTATTATATTCCTGCACATAAATGGAAACTGAACTTATATTAAGAGTTGGATGAGAGATATAACAAAGGCGAATTGTCCCTCCTGTATGTATCCAATTAATATCTCAGGCCTCACTTGAACTTGCCCAAGTTCAGAGTGAGGCCTGTAGACGGGAGAATGTAATTAACATTATATGCGCCGACTTAATAGCAGCCTGAACAATATATAAATGCCGGATGAGAGTTTATTCCATCGCGGATAGGATATCTGCCAGTGAAATTGGACCTTCGCGCAGAATGACAGGCTTTTCTCCGGTGCAATCCACCAGAGTGGATGGGACTCCGCCCGGCGTTTTACCGCCATCCAAAATCAACGGGACGCGTCCATTGAGTTGTGTGTAAACTTCTTCAGCGGTGGATGGGCTGGGTTGCCCGGAGATGTTGGCAGAGGTGACCGCCATTGGACCTGCAGCGCGGAGCAGGGCAAGCGCATCAGGATGGTTTGGAATGCGGACAGCTACGGTGGAGGTAGCAGACACTGCTGGGGGAAGAGTCTGCTTTTTGGGGACAACGCAGGTCAACGGTCCGGGCCAGAAGCGGGAAGCAAAACGGAGAGCCATGTCAGGGATATTAATCGCAACTTGATCGATGTGACTCAAGTCGCCGATCAGAATCGGGATGGCTTTTTCGATGGGACGGTCTTTTGCAATGTAGATGCTCTCGATGGCGGTGTTATCAAAAGCGAGCGCTCCGAGGCCGTAGACGGTGTCGGTTGGAAAGGCGAGGATGCCCTTATTTTGCAGAAGGGTAAGCGCCTGTTGAAGTTGTGTAGCGGGGACGATTTCAGTCTTCATGAAGGGTTATCTCTAAAATCCTATCGTGACCTGAAAGGTCTTGATGCAGTTGGATATTCATATTGTTGAAAGAATCATAGGCAACGCTCAGCGCTTTTAAACCTTGAGTGGCTTCTATTTCGAAGAGGAGTTTTCCGTTGGGAGCGAGCCAGTCCGGGGCGATTTTGAGGAGACGTCGGTAGAGGTCGAGGCCGTCTGCGCCGCCGTCGAGGGCGAGTGTTGGTTCGGTGCCATAGATGGGGAGTTGTTGAAGTGTTTCAGTGGGGATGTATGGCAGGTTGGCGCAGATGAGATCGAAATGACTTTCTGTTGGCAGCGGGTCTATGTGCTGGGGTAGAAGGTCACATTGTAAAAAATCTATTTTGTGATGAACGTGAAATTTCTCGGCGTTGTGTTTGGCAACTTTGAGCGCTTCGTGTGAAATGTCTGTGGCGAGGATGCGGGCGTCGGGGAGGTGCATGGCGAGTGTGACGGCAATTGCGCCTGAGCCAGTGCCAATATCTGCTACGGTTCTTCTTTCGGGGGAAGCTTGCAGCCAGGCGATTGCTTTTTCTATGAGCAGTTCAGTTTCGGGACGCGGGATGAGCACGTCTTTTGTGATGCCGAAATCGAGACCGAAGAATTCCCAGTGACCGATGATGTAGGGAAGCGGGGTGCCTGCCTGGAATTGGCTGACAGCTTCTTTTGTTTGATCGATTTGGAGCGGAGAGAGAGGCGTGTCCAAATGGGCGAGCAGCCAGGTGCGTGGATGTCCGATCACGTGCGCGAGGAGGATCTGCGCGTCTAGTTCAGGCCAGTCCGATTCGAGTTGCGGGGTGATCTGTTTAAGGATATCTGCCGCGTTCATTTGAGTTAGTCTTTCAATAAAACAAGGCGGCCCAGTTTGACCGCCTTGTTTTTATTCATCGTCATCAACGCCGCTGGCTGCAAGTTTGTCGGCTTCTTCACGGGTGGAGAGTTCCTCGATGAACTGGTCTATGTCACCGTCCATCACGGCGGGGAGGTTGTAGCTGGAATATCCGATACGGTGATCTGTGACGCGGTTTTGCGGGTAGTTGTATGTGCGGATTTTTTCGGAGCGGTCGCCCGAGCCGACTTGGGAGCGGCGGTCTGCTTCAAGTTCGGCCTGGCGTTTGGCTTCTTCCATTTCGTACAAGCGGGCGCGTAAGATGCTTAAGGCGCGCATTTTGTTTTGCAGCTGCGAGCGCTCATCCTGACAGGTGATGACAATGCCTGTTGGTTTATGGGTTAACCGTACGGCGGTGGAGTTCTTTTGTACGTTCTGCCCGCCGGCACCGGAAGAACGATAGACTTCGATCTCGATATCGCTTTCGGGAACTTCAATTTCAAAATCGTCAACTTCTGCCAGCACCGTAACGGTAGCTGTCGATGTGTGGATGCGTCCCTGTGATTCGGTGGCTGGCACGCGTTGAACGCGGTGTACACCTGACTCGTATTTCAATTTCGAATACGCGCCGTTCCCTTTTATTTCGAAGATGACTTCCTTGTACCCGCCTACGCCGATGGAGCTTTCAGACATGATGCTGGATTTCCATTTCTTGTCTTCGGCGTAGCGTGTATACATGCGGAATAGGTCTGCGGCAAAGATGGCGGCTTCGTCGCCGCCTGCGCCTGCGCGAATTTCCACGATGATATTTCTGTCATCGCGCGGATCTTTGGGAACCAACATGCTTTTGATCTGCTTCTCAAGGATTTCGATCCTTGGGGTCAGATCATCAACATCGGCTTTGGCGAGGGCGATCAGTTCCGCATCATTTTCATTGATGATGATGGATCTGGCTTCCTCAAGACTTTTTACCGCCTGACGGTATTCGCGCGCCTTTTCAATGAGCGGTTCAAGGTCAACGCGTTCCTTGTTGATCTCGCCTGCGCGTTGATAGTCACTGCCTACCACCAGCAGTTCTTCGCCAAGCTGGTCAAATCTTTCTTCAATTGCCTGTAATTTGTCGAGCATATAATTTCCTTACACTTGCGCCGTACGCCAGTGCCGTGTGTCATTGCAAGGGTGTTCGTCCCAAGGCAATCTCATATTGAATCGGAGATTACTTCATTGGGAAGAGCAAGTGCTCTTCATGCAGTGACATTTCCATGTTTTTGCGAAATAAAGCGCGGCTCCAAAGGGCCGCGCAGGCAGGATTATACCATTCAGGGAAGCTAGAATTTTGCTATGGCGGAAAGCACCATCGAAAGGATCAAAATAATGGCAAATGCCGCAAAGACGATCTGCGCTGCCCTGTTTTGGTTGGATGTTTTTGTTTCCGTGGTCTTGATTTGTTTCTTGTTTTTTGAATTTTTTGCTGCCATCTTTCATTACTCACTTTTTTATATGATTATAAAAGGCTTGTGACATTACCTTTTCAAGTTCTTCAATTGTAACAGGCTTCATAACGTAACCGTCTGCGCCGAGCTGCATCGCTTTTTCCACCATCACATCCGCTGCTTCGGAGGAGAGCATGATGACGGGCAGATCCTTCCATTCCTTGCGGCGGCGCAGGAATTCAAGCATGTCGAGTCCGCTCACCTCGGGCATGTTGATGTCCAGAACCATCAATTCAGGAGTCCCGCCTGCCAGCAATGCCTGAGCAGCAGTACGCGGACTGTGAAAATGCTTTGTGGTGCAATCCAGCAGTTTAAGCATCAAACTGATCGCACGTCCCATCTCTTCGTCGTCGTCTACGATCCAAATTTCTTTCATTCCAGATGCGCCTTAATGCTTTCCGCCGCGGTTTCGTTCATGCCTTTTACCGCAGCCAGTTCTTCGACTGTCGCTTCTTTAATCTTATCCATAGAACCGAAATGTTTCAAGAGGGCTTTTCGGCGGTTTGGTCCAATGCCGGGGATGGAATCAAGCTGCGATGCAAGCCCCAGCTTCGAGCGTTTTTTTCGATGCGCGGTGATCCCGAAGCGGTGCGCTTCATCGCGAATCCTTTGCACGAGATACAGTCCCTGTGAATGGCGGGGCAATATCAACGGCTGACTCTTGTGTGGAAAGAAAATTTCTTCTTCCTGCTTGGCGAGTCCCACCACTGGCACTTTATCAAATAACTCAAATTGCTCGAGGACTTTAACCACACGGCTCAGTTGACCCTTGCCGCCATCGATGATGATGAGATCGGGCAAAAAAGAAAAAGACGCATCCGGCTTGGACCCTGGACCTGATTCTGTTTCCTGTGAGCCCTTCCAGCGCCGAAACCGACGCGTGAGCATTTCCTCCATCGAGGCAAAGTCATCGGGATTGCCGATGCTCGTGCTTTCGATGTTGAATTTGCGATATAGTTTTTTGGACGGCACACCCTGCTCAAAGACGATCATCGCGCCGATGGTTGCCACACCCTGCGTGTGACTCACGTCATAACATTCGATGCGGTTCGGCGGCGTGGATAGGTTCAAAGCGGTTTGTAATTCGCTGAGAGCGGTTTCCTGCTTGTGCGCATCTGCCTGCCATTGTGCGCGCAACGCCTGCAAGGTCTCGGTTGCGTTCTCCGCCGCCATTTTTACCAGATCGCGCGGTTGACCTTCCTTCGGCACGAGTAGTTCCACTTTTCTGCCGCCGCGTTTCGAGCGCAGCCATTGCGAGATGATGATTCGTTCTTCGATCTCTTCTGGCAGCATGACCTGTTCGGGAATATTTGCCGCCTCGGTATAGAACTGCTTGACGAATTCCGACATCACTTCGGTATCGGCTGTGTCTTCCGTGCCTTCGAGAATGAAGTATTCGCGTCCGATCAACTTGCCGCTGCGGATGAAGAATATCTGCACGCAGGCTTCCCCGTCTGTCCGCGCCATTGCCAACACATCCGAGTCCAAATAATCTGAACCGAAGACAACCTTCTGCCTTTCGATGATGGATTGAATGGCTTTCAATTGGTCGCGCAGCGCGGCGGCTTTTTCAAAACGCATCTCGTCTGCTGCTTTTTGCATTTCGCTTTGCATGCGCGTGACGATCTCGTCGCTATGCCCGCCCAGAAAGTCCATCAGATCAGAGATCATTTGGCGGTAGCCCGCTTGTGAGACGGCTCCAATGCAAGGCGCATTACAAAGTTTGATATCGTAATAAAGACAGGCGCGTTTATCCTGTCCTGTGATTTCACGGTCACAGGTCAGGTACGGGAAAATTTTGCGCAGCACTTCCAGCGTTTGATAGACTGCCCATGCCGAAGTGTACGGTCCGAAGTAACGCGAACCATCCTCCGTCATTTGGCGGGTGAC
>JACZJB010000031.1 GCA_014860805.1 Anaerolineales bacterium | reverse complement strand
GAATACCACCCTACGTTCGCACCGATATCCATCATGACGCGACAACCGCGCGCCAGTTTCTCAACCATGGAACTCTCATTATTGTCATGAAGTGTTCTCCCGAAAAGCAACATTCCCGTGCATCCAGGATCTTTTAGGGGAAACACCATATCCCCCGCATCGGTTTGCATTTTTATATTACGACCGCCCCATATAAAGGCCGGTGTATTCTCGAGTAGCCATCCATAACCTCGGGGCAGAAAACCTGACCTGACCATCCGGCACAAGAGAGCCAGGAGGATGGAAGGTCGGGAAACGACTAATTCCCTTGCACGGTTTTTTTCCAAGGTAATCCGAGGCGAAATCCCGTCCAAAATGGAAAATCATCATCCTGCGTAATTGACATCACTCCAGATGATAAAATCCGCACTGCAAGTCGCCATTCGCGACTAATGTTGTCGCTTTCAGACATCCCCATCGCATGCCTTCGAGCCTGTCCATTCTTTGCAATCGACTGGCGCAATTCCCCATCTTCTAAATAAAGCTTGGCTTTTTCCACCAACTCTTTCTCGTCGGAAAACAACGCCGCGTCTTGCCCGTCGCGGTAGAAGAATTCATGTTCCGCGGTTCGTTCCGCCAATAGGAATGTCCCAATTGCGGGGATATTGAACGACCGGCCCGTCGACTCATTGCGATTCCAGCGAGAGAGGAAGCAAAGGGCAATCTTGGCGGTCGATATCGTCCTCGCGTAGTCCTCGTTCGGCAATGGCTTAACGGCACGTAGTAAGGGATCCTTCGCCTTCCTCCAGTTGTACCCCCAAACGCGAACCGACACGCCGGCTTTGCGCAATGCCGAAATGTAACGTTCCGTGTGCGGTTCCCAATGTCCGATGAACACCACATCGGATCTCTCCAAGCACTGTTGATCCGACGAAACCGGTCGATGGAAGTCTCGGTCGTAACCCATTCCGGCACGAATGACCCGGACACCGTATCGTTTCGGAATTTCAAGTACATTCCATCGGTTGGTCGTCAGGTGAAGATCGTACAACCGGATCCCCGCTCGATGAAGCCAGAACCAGTTCCTCGGGGCAAATACGTCATCGGTGTTGTAGTGGACGAAGAACCGGGCGTAATCGCGCAACCGACGTAGGGTTGACGGATAGATCCAACTCCCTTTCTCAATCCAGACTACGTCGGGTTTCGATCTAGCGGCCGCCGCGATTAAAATCTCGTTCATTCTTCGGACGGCCGAGGTGCAATACAGCCGCTGGCCAATGGAATTTATGATGCGTGGCGCCCCTGTCGTCCATCCGGTGGCGTCAAGTACATCCACGTCAATCCCCAAAGAGCGAAGACCGTTCAGGCGGGGGACGCAAGTACTGCCAGGAAAAAGGCAACCTACGTACAGCACCTGGTCGACGCTCATCTGGCGGAAGCAAAAATCCAACGACGAGGTTTGGGGATTAGGTTGGAGGAAATTTTCAACATCAATGAATTCTTCCCGTTGTTTCAGTAGGCAACTTTACGATACAAATAAAAATCTCTGGCTTACGATCAGTAATGGAAGAAAACGAAACACCGATGTGAAGGTTCCAGCGATATCGTTATCTATCCAAAAAAACATCCCGAGCATTCCAAGGAAGACGAACATTCCGCCACTTCCAATATTATAGAAACTGTAACAGGACACTCGAAGGAATAAACCGATTATATAGAATCCAACTAATACGCCAATACTTCCTCCAGCAAAAAATAAATATCCTACTGGGCTCATCGAATAGGCAGTCAGATCTACAGGTGAATGATGCACAACGCGACCGTACCAAGTACCAAGATCGCCAAATGGCTTATCCTGCCAAATCAGTCTTGGAACGAAGGCCAAGACCGGAGAAATCAGAGCATTCTGGAGAAATTTTGGGGCATTCTCCGGGAGCCCACTTTCTTCCTTGAACCGTATGGAACGGGCAGCCTCCAGCGTCAGTCCGCTCCTTAAGACAAAACTCTGGAAATAGTCGGTTTCTCCGAAAGAATATCTATCGGGGTCTGTAGCGATATCCCACATGGCGGAACCGGTTGAAACGATATTTCTGGTCTGAAAACTCTCGTCGGAATAACGCATGATACGGAACGGTTCAATGATCATATATGCAAAATAGAGGATGATGGCCGAAGCGAGAATATTCCAGATTGGGATCTTCCCGGCGATAACATAACGGCAAATCCCAACAATTATCAATGGTGCAATTGCCTGCAATTTCAAGCCGGAAAGAAATCCGAAAGCAACTTCATACAACAAGAAAATTAAGAGTGTGCACTTCATGTAAAACGATTTATGGTCCCCGGAAAAGTACGCCAAGGATACCCCCACGAGCCCCACTCTTCCCAGGGATGCCCCGATGTCGAGATATTGGCGATACGGCGCCAATGCATACAGTTGCTCGATCTCGCTGCTGTACCCGAAAACCCCCAAAGAGATCTGAACATAACGGGAAATAATGCTCACAATTAAGCAAAGCCAGATTACCGGCCATCGCAGGTGATATGATTTCCGGAGGAATTTTGTCAAAAAACGACTTTCACGCAGTTGGCTTGTACCATATTTCCCGACACGTGACCCATATCCTGTCCACATCGCAACAGCACTAACACCGACAAGGACCATGGCCCGATTCATCCACACATAGTTCACATCCTGAAATGAACCGCCAAACACATAATCCGTAGATCCGAAAAAAATAAAATTACTGATCCCGAAAAATATCCCGAAGGTTACGATGGAAGAAAGAACACAAGGATCGGAAAGTATTCTACCCTTGCCTTCCGAGCGTTCCATGAAAATTTCATAACCAATATATGCCAGCAATAAAAACGTTAATAATTGGAACAACAACTTTCCGTAAGGTTCCAAGGCAAAT
Organism: Anaerolineales bacterium; assembly: GCA_014860805.1. Lineage (GTDB taxonomy): Bacteria > Chloroflexota > Anaerolineae > Anaerolineales > Villigracilaceae > Villigracilis. The sequence goes on along the minus strand of JACZJB010000031.1, from coordinate 5,377 downwards.
GCAATGCAAAGGAAGGCAACCAGGAACAAGATTCTCACGTGAAATCTCCCCCGCGAATTTGCCGCAGGAAATGAAACCGTAGAGAAATTCATGCCAGCAAGCTCGTAGCGTAATTCCGGATCCGTCCTGTCAACATTCCCCAGTCATCGCGACCGAATGCAAGAAGGGCGGACGGGTAGATCACCGCGATAAAAACCCCTGCCATTGCAAGTACGCGCGTCGATAACGGGACCTTCAATGATGAACAGAGAAGGACCAACGCTCCGGCCGGGGCCGCTGCAAGAACCGGCCTGAGGATTGCGCGGTATACTTTCGACGCGGGCACCCCCAACTGGCGCGCGGCCTTCCGGGGATACACCGATACTCCGCATACCAGATCACCGATCAGAGTTGCCACCGCCACGCCCATCACGCCATAGCGCGGCGCGAGAAGCACCCCGAGTGCCAACGTTATCCCTGCATTCGAGAGGGCCCACCATGCCAGAGTGCGATGCTCGTTCGACGCCAGCAGCACCCAGCCGGCAGTGCTCCAACCCGCCGCCAGGATTCCCTGGACGAGGAACAGCGCCATCAATAACGGCTGGAGGGTGAGTTTTCTGGCGGTCCAAAGGGAATAGATCCCCGGTAGCATGACCCAAAGCGCCACCGCGGCCATTACGTTCAGGAAGACCACTACACGGACGGCCAACAGCCCGACACGCGCGCATTTCTCTTTATCCCCGCCGGCGTGCGCGAAGGAGAGCTCCGGCCACACGGGGGCCATGAAAAGGTTCCCGATATACCCGAGAAGGCCAGACGCCGTTCGATGCGTCGCGTAGATCGCTATTACAGCGGGAGTTGTGAAGGCTCCCAAAACAATAATTACTCCTTGGAAATTGAGTGCACCGGCGATTATAAGCAGCCAGAAGAAGAACGCCCCCCCAAGATATTTTCTCCCCCCCCAAGCCGCGGCAAAGCTTAGCCGAGCGCCACGGCACAGAGGAATCGTGCGGTAACCGTATACCACGACAGCCACCGTAAGTATCACCGCACTCATGAAGTAACCAACAGCGATGACAATGGGAGGGGATTAAATAAGGAGAAGACCGATAAGGCCGAACAGAGAAAACAAGCGAACGGCATTTCCGATCATCATCCCGGCAAACAATTTCCCCGTCGCGCGGTAGATCGTGACGAACACCCCTTGAGGTATCGACAAAAGGAACGACCACCCCATGAACAGCAGGACCCCACGCTCGGCCAAACTCAAAGGAGGAGCGTTACCAGGCATGGAAAGTGCCGGAAAGCATAGAACTCCGGCCAGAAGCAACAAGGCAACGGAGGAGATTACGGAAAACACCGAAAGCCCTTCCGCCAGTCGATTCTGGAACGCCGCTTCATCCCCTTTTACGAAATCGAACGCCAAGAGGTTGCCGATGTAGTTCTGCCCTCCAAGGTCCAGCAATCCAAGATACGAAACAAACGCCGTAAGCATAAGCCATTTGCCGTACCCATCCGCTCCCCACACTCGCAGAAACAGTGGGACGAGTAGTATGGAATACGCCGCGGCGATCGCCTGGTGCAGAGAGGCCGATGCCAGACCCGTAAATACCCTGTCGAAAGCTCCCTTCCTTGTGTTCGTAATCATCTGACGGAACAGGTACTCCAGGAACTTGGGTCGTACCAATCCGGAAGATACGAGTGGTTTCCAAAACAGTGTCCCAAGGATTTCAAGAATATATCGTCCGCATCCCGCAAAATCGCGAATCCCTCCCGGGCACGATCCCATCGACTATGCTTTATGCAAATAGCCATATCTCTTAGGAAAAAGGAGCGTCGGCGACTTGGGTACTCCTTCGTAAAACGGGCAACTTCCATTGGAATGATCGATTCGTAACGCTTCAGATGATCAACATACATCCCGAGGGTCCAAAAATGATGCCGCCAATTTACGAATGCGAAAGGGTGGTTCGTCTCCCGGGGAGTCAGGATTATCAAAGGTTCGGGAACATATGCGACATCGTTGCCATGCGCAAGACGGAGCCACATGTCCACGTCGCTGATAAACCCGTAGCTTGGATTGAACAAGCCTTTCCCTTCATAGGCGTTCCGGCGAGCCATGACCGTTCCCCAAACGCATGAAGAAAAGGTGTTAAAAAAGTGCAGTGCGACTTTTTTACCGTCCATCCGGCCGTTTTCTTTCAGCCGATGCAAGGTGCGCTTTCCGTCCTTGGAAATCCATTCGTAATCGTTGAATACGAACGCGGCCTCCGGCACTTCGTCCAGAGCACGTTTCCACTTTTCGATCAGGTCCGGACGATAGCTGTCCCCGTCATGGACATTGGCGATATACTTCCCAGTCGCCCGTCGGATGGCTGCGTTCAGGTTACCGGGCATCCGCAGATTTTCATGGTTCCGAAAGTACTTTATCCGGTGGTCCCTTTCCTGATATTTGCGGCAAATTGCCTCCGTTTCATCTGGAGAGCAATCATCCTGGATAATGAGTTCGAAATCGGAGAAGCTTTGCGCAAGCAGGCTGCCGATGGTTCCCGGGAGAACGGGAGCGCGGTTATATGTTGTCAGGCAAATGCTAACGGGTGGCAACGAACCCAATCAAACGCCTCGGCATAATATCATGGACATCATGGCCGGGTGCCGGCCCAACTAGGGGGCAAATTATCCGTGACTTCAACGTTATCAAAGACAACCGGTTCGCGGGATCCAGCGCGTTTCACCCAATCCGCCATTATTCTGATTCCGTCCCGAAATGAAGTGGGTCGAGTGAGATCATGGAAAATGCTTCCCAGCTTCTCGTGGGTGGCATAGGCATGAATCACTTCGTTCCTCGATTCCAGGTGGACGACCTGCGGCGCGACACCGAAGGCATCGGCGACTTCCCTGGCGAGTTCCAGAACGGTACAAGGGGAATCGGCGCCGATATTGAACGCTTCGTTGTAGGCGGATGGATTCAAGGGAGACCGGGCGATCACCGGTGCCACGTCGCCGATGTATGAAAACGCCCGCGATTGCAGCCCATCTCCGAAAATGGTCATCGGTTTTCCCTGGAGCACCTGGTTCATGAAGATGCCCACGACATTCCTGTACCTGTCCGCTATATTTTGGTATTCACCGTATACGTTGTGGGGGCGGAAAATGATGTAATTCATCCCGAACATTTCATGCGCGCTTTTCAGGTCCAACTCCGCTGCGTATTTACTGATCCCGTATGGGTCTTCGGGCGTCGGGATCTGTTCTTCATGCATCGGGAGCTGATTCTTCCCGTAGACGGCGATCGAGGAGGTGAAAACGAAGCATCGCACCTTGGTTCGGATTGCCGCATTGATCAGGGTAACAGACCCGACCAGATTGTTCATGTAATTGAAACGCCGGATGAAATGGGACAAACCCTCGGCCGCATACGCTGCGATATGGTAGATGAAATCGAACCGCTCCGTTTCGGTCAGCGAGCGTACGAGGGAGTCGTCCGACACATCACCCCTTACAAATCGCACCCCCTCCGGCACGTTGCCCAAAAATCCGCCGGACAAGTCGTCCAGCCCGACCACGTCCATCCCCATGCGCAGGCAGGAATCCGCGACATGTCGGCCGATGAACCCGGCGACACCGGTAATTAATACCTTGGAGGCGTTTGTCCCTACCATCTCGACAACCTCCGGCTATTGAGTAAGGAGACGGATGGCGGCAGGCGGTCTGCGCTCAAGGAATCGCCGTGGCGATGTACAGACTCTGGCACCCAAAGAGGCCAGGCCAATGGCCTGTGGCGAAACTGTTCAGACTCCTTACAAAGGAAGCGGGGAAGATATTCCGAAATTTCCAAAGCGGGAAAACACCGTCGGCCATCGCTCTTTTCAATTGATATCCGCTTGATTCAAGCAATCGCAATCCGCTGGAGAATGTGTAAAATTTCAGGTGTGTTTCATCAAGGGCACCAGAGTTTTCGTATTCAAATTTCCCACGCAGGAATCTTAGCCTGTATGGGTAAAAAAGGACGTTCGGTAATGCAACGGCCACCTGCCCATCCGGGGCAAGCAGATTCCTTGATTCTTCAAGCAACTTCGCGGGCGATATGAGGTGCTCCAGCACATGGGAAAACAGGATGAGGTTATATCCATTCCCCAACGTTTTCGGAAAGCCATTATTCAAGTCGGCAAGATAAACCTCACTACAATATGCGGATGCGGTACGCTGCTCCTCAGGACTTAAGGTGATCCCCGTTACAGTCCAACCCCTATCTTTCAGGATCTTTGCGTTGTCTCCCGCGCCGCAACCGCAGTCCAACACTTGACCAGGCGAATTCGGCAGCATATCGAGCAATGGAAGATTGCCCGCGTTCCGGTATATTTTTTCCCGGCAATCGGTCACGCGTTCATCGACCGTGTGAAGGGAAATGGCCTGGAACTACTTAAGGGGCCTGCCCCGAAATACAAAGAAACCGCATAATCCCATGAAGGATAAAACTGTTGCAGCGACAGCACCTTTCGCCCTTTGGGGTTTGATTTTCCGATCCGGAACGCGTGGGGAATCAATAATTTGAAATCCGAACTGCTCCCGGTTCCGGGCCAGCATCTCCCGCTCCACCTCCTGCCCATATAATGTGTAAAGACGGTCGCGGGTGAGAGCGTCGACGGTTTTTCCGATCTGCTCCTGGATGAACTTCTTGTTCTTCTCCGCTCGTTCGAATGCTTCTTCCTGGAGCCGGCTCTTTCCCTCGTCAAGGTAATTCTTCAATATTGCCGCGGACCCTTCGGCGGATGGGGATTCGATGGAGAGAAAAAGGGTTCCCGCTCTTTTGTTCATGGATATTTTCATCCGGTTTTTCGCTTCGCGGATCGCGTCCCAGTCGCCGGGGCGTTTCGGTCCTTTCCCCCCGCCGAACAACGGGTCAGTCCAGGATCCCCGGATATTCCCCGTCGCGGGATCATACCTGTCCTTGAGCAGGATCGGCCAGAGGTTGTATTTCCGGAATACCCGCACGGTGAGGTCGTTGCTTCTGAAGAGGGTATCCAGATCTTCCACCTTGGAAGGGCCACCGATGTCGACGCCGAAGGAGGCAAGCGCCCCCAAGGCGGGGTTCTGCCTCTGTTCCTCAATGGCGGGGGTGATCACTGCTACAGCCTGGTAGACGTTCGGCCTGAGGAACAGCAGGAGGAGCGTCAGGAACCCGATCCCCAGGGAGAGCAGTCCGATCTTCCACCACTCCTTGCGCAGGATGGCGAAATGCTTCCCGAGATCGATCTCTTTTTCCCGGTTCTCCGCGGTCGATCGCTCTTCCATCCCGTTCCCTCTTCCGCCGTTCTCCGTCTTCCCGATGCTCTCTATGAACGCTTCAAAACAGAAGGGTCAGCACGCCGACGGTAACGGCGACCTGGTACAGGAT
>JACZJB010000030.1 GCA_014860805.1 Anaerolineales bacterium | reverse complement strand
TGGAAGCCCATGGTTACTGGGCTCGCGCTGCCTTGAAGGAAGGCACCAGCGCGGCATATATGCTTTTAACTAATCATGATGCTGAAGATGATGCTTTGGTTGGCGCTTCCTCGGATGTGGCCGCCGCGGTTGAACTGCACTTGAGCAAAATGGGCGATGATGGCACGATGCAAATGATCCCGCAAGAAGCCATTGCACTGCCTGCCAATGGCGAAGTGGAGTTGAAACCAGGCAGTTATCACATCATGATGATTGGCCTGGTAAAGGATTTAAATGTTGGCGATGAGATCACCTTGACTCTGCATTTCCAGAACCATGACGATATTACTTTGACTATCCCTGTGATGGAAGCTGCCAATATGGGTGGTTCCGGGATGGACGGTCACAACACGATGCCTTAATGCTTTGCTGGCATATCCTTGAAAAAACTTCCTGCTGGATTTCTGGCAGGAAGTTTTTTTTTCATTCGGGTAGAGAATCTCCAATGGATGGAAGCAAGCTTCCGCTAGGAAGAGGCGTCATGTCAGCTTGACAGGCAACTTCGAAAATCGGATAACTTTGGCTGAATATTATCTTCTTCCCCGAAGCCGGTGACTTTAGAATGTGACAAAAGTTACAATCGATTTTTGCATATTGCTATATATTAAGAATACATTAATCTTATGTGAGGTCAGTATGTCGAAAATTCCTATTGCTGCCATTGTGATCGCCGTCCTTGCCATGGGATATTTTGTATTCGTGACAGACGCTCCTTCATATGGCGGGCATGCTCCTGAAACTTGTGCGAACTGCCATGTGATGGATTCCCAGTATGAAAATTGGTATCACGGCGCGCACGAGAATTGGGCGAAATGTACCGACTGCCATTTGCCGCACGATAATTTTGTGGTGTATTACGCTGAAAAGGGGCGACAAGGCGCAAAGGATACGTATGCCTTTGTGACGGGAAACATCCCCATTGCGATCCGCGCGAGCGATAAGACCAAGCAACTTGTGCAGGACAATTGCCTGCGTTGTCATGAAGAGACCGTGGAAAGTATTGTCATGGGCGCACAGCCATTTGACCGCTATTGTTGGGATTGCCACCGTGATATTGCCCACACGGCGCGCGGGGGGTCAGGAAGTCCCTATCAAGACTCCAATCTTTATCCAACCAAATAAGGAGAATGCATCCAATGAAAAATTACACTACACTTATTCTGGCTGGCCTCGTCATCATTTTGGCCGCCGCTCTGATAGGCGTTTTGACTTATGTCAAAAACCAACCTGCGCAAGTGCGCACCGTGGAGCCGTTGGTGACGATTGCCGCCATGGAACCTGATTCAGCATTGTGGGGGGTGAATTTTCCGAACCAGTTCGATACTTTGATGAAGACAAAGGCCAATAACGTTGACACAACGTATGCGGGCTCATCCCAATTCTCATGGCTGGAACGTGATCCGCGTCAGGTCATCCTGTTTGCTGGGTATCCATTCAGCAAGGATTACAACGATGACCGTGGTCATGCCAATGCATTGGATGACGTTCGCGCTACCAAACGCCTGAATTTGAACGATGAAGATCCCAAACACACGCCGGCCACTTGTTACTCCTGCAAATCGTCAGATAACCCGGGTTTGTGGGCAGAGCTTGGCATGGAAGCGTATGACGCCATGTCGTTCAATGAAATGACACCCAATATCAACAATTCGATCGGATGCTCCAACTGCCACGAGGCTGAAACCATGCGCCTGATCGTGACCAACCCTGCGCTCGAAGAAGCACTGAAGCGCCAGGGGAAGGATTGGGAAACGTTCACCCGCCAGGAGATGCGCACCGTTGTCTGTGCGAACTGTCATGTTGAATATTATTTCAAGGGCGACGGCAAGTATTTGACCTTCCCGTGGGATAAGGGCACCAGAGTGGAAGAGATCATTTCCTACTATGAAGAATCTGGTTTCAAAGATTGGGTATATCCCGAAACAGATACGCCCATGCTCAAAGCCCAACACCCTGAATATGAGTTCTTCACTGCAGGCTCCACACATTACAATGCTGGTGTTTCCTGTGCCGACTGTCACATGCCCTACGTCCGCGATGGCGCAAGCAAATATTCATCCCACGATGTCCACAGCCCATTGCTGAATCCCGAGCAGGCTTGCGGTCAGTGCCATACAGATACAGCATATGTCATCAATCGCGTTGCCAGTATTCAACAACAGGTTGCGGAGACGAAGATCGACACGGAAGATGCGATCATTGATGCGATAACCGCCATCAAGGCTGCCGTAGCCGCTGGAAACGCAGATGTGGCTTTACTCGACGAAGCTCGCAAACTGCACCGCGAAGCCCAGTTCATGTGGGATATTGTTTCTGCCGAGAACAGCACAGGCTTCCACAATCCTGAATATGCGTTGGAAATACTGGCTAAGTCCTCCAATCTTGCTCGTCAAGCGCAGATGCTCGCCGCACAGTCCGTGGGTGATACATCCCTGCTTGCAACAGACACGTACTATCCCGCTACGACCCCGTAAAGACTTATGCAAACTCCCCGTCCATGCGACGGGGAGTTTTTATTTAAGGGAACATTTTGAATGACAGTATCGTCAATCATGAAAAGGAGAAAAAATGAAAAAGTTTATTTTATTAATACTTATGGTTATCCTCACAGCCTGTTCCGCCGCAGCGCCCACCGACCTGGACCGCAACCGCCAAACCTGGCAGGATGCAGGCGTGCCCCATTATCGTTTCGATCTATTTATTGGCTGCTTCTGTGTCTTTCGCGATCACATGCCTTTGGCCATCGAAGTGCTGAATAGTGAAATCATTTCGATGACAAAACCGGATGGCACCTCCGTTGAAATGACGGATCCAAGCTACGAGCTTTTCACCAAATATGCGACTATCGACCGCCTCTTTTCTGAACTGGAAACTGGTCTAAAAGGCGATGCAGATGAAGTCACTGTGACATACGACGCCACGTACGGTTTCCCCTCAGAGATCTACTTTGACTTCATCCGGGAGGCCGCTGATGATGAACTCTCAATTCAAGTTTCAAATTTTGAAGCGCTGAAATAAAAAGGAGCGACCTGTATAGGTCGCTCCTTTTTATGTGAATACAAGTTTGTGAGGGGATTATTCCAGCCACTGATTAAAAATCTCTTTGTCGGTAATTTGAATACGCCTGTCTTCCACTTTGATCGCGCCGCTGCGTTCCAATTCTTTCATGGAGCGCGCCACAACTTCACGGACGGTTCCCAGCCTTGCGGCAAGCTGCTCCTGAGTCCATATCGGCGCAGGCTTTTGCTGTGGCAGTTCAGCGATCAGGCGCGCGAGGCGGTGGGTGACCTGATAGAAAGCCATCTCGCTCACCATCCGCACCATGCCACGCAGCATTTTTCCAAAATTTGCCAGAACTTTCTGAGCAAAAGCTGGATGTGCCATTACAAGTTCATGGAGTTTTTTGGTATTGATCACCCACACACGGCAGATTTCCAGCGCCTCTACATTGACGGGGTTTGTCCCTTCGTCAAAAGCAGGGACTTCAGCAAAGGTATCTCCCTCCTGCAAAATTCGGACGATATATTGCCGTCCCTGTGGCGAGACCTTAAATATCTTCGCGCTGCCCTGTTCGACGATATGCAAGCCGTCGCAGGGATCTCCCTCCCAAAACAGCACATCTCCACGCTGGTATTCACGGAGATGCATATTTTCAGCAATATCTTTTAATAGGGCGTCTGAAAGGTCGTCAAAATATTCATTCGCTTTTAAGACCTTTATTCTTTCGCTGCCTGTTGATGTGATCGGCTTCATGGTTTGAAGTTACAACTCACCAAGCAGAACTTGATCTGTGCCGCGGTTGATTTCCCACGGATAGACGATGAATGCGTCAGTAACGGCTGCGTAATAATCGGGGCGCACGCTTCCAAACAGATTTCGGTAAGGGTTGAAATGCAAGACGCAGGTTTCGGCAAATCCGCCGGCAGCTGAGACGCGGTTCTTCACCGCGGTGATGGTGCGTCCGGACCCCCAAACATCATCCACGATAAGGGTGGGGCGTCCACGCAGTTTATCGTCTGCGGGGAATTGAATGAATTCAGGCCATGCCATGAGTTTGGATTTGTCCGTTTGTGATTGTGCAGGGAAATCCACGGCGGCGGTGAGGATGTGGGTAATGTCCATGGATTCGGCGAGCATTCCGCCGGGAATGATCCCGCCGCGTGTGATGATCACCATTGCGGTAAATTCGCGTTGGAACTGGGGAACCAGATGATCTATTAATTTATCAAATTCTTCCCAGGTGATTATTTCGCGGCGGGGTTCAGATGGCATGAAGTTAATCCTTGATGTGAGAATTTATCAGAATAATAAATGTTTGTTAGGCAAGAGCAGCTGCGAGCGGGGCGGGAGCGGCGACTTGTGTCGAGCGTCCTTCTGCTGTGGCTTTTTCCACTTCCCGTGCCCAGATGTAAAGGCAGGCATGATAGGCTGTGTTGGTGTAGGAACTGAACAGGCTGGAGAGCATCACGAAGGTGAAGAAGATCAACGCGCCGATGGTAATGCCGATTACCAGGATGGCTGTGCTGCTGCCAGCCACGTAAGCGATGCCGCCTCCAATAGCGAAGGCGAGGATGAGACCGATGACAACGCCTACGAAGCCGATGAGCCCTGTGACCCAGCGAACGCCGACAAACCCAATGCCGATGAGTAATAAATTCTCTTTTGTGATCTTTACAATGCGGGCAAGGCCGTCTTTTAAATTCAGATCATCGATGACCATGGCGGGGAGGACGAGAAGCGCAGCTTCGGTCCACAGAGCTTCAACGGCACGCATGGCCGAGCGCAGGATTCCGCCGAGGACGTTATTTTTTCTATTGTTGTTTGCCATGTTACGCAGGACGCCCACAAGGGTGGAGACGGCTGCGAGAGTGAGAATATCAAAAAAGTCGCGGCGGACGATGGCCCAGGCTTCGTCCATGCGGGCATCGCCTGTGGTGAGGTATCCATAGATCAAGCGGATGGTCATGGCAGAGAAGACATAGGTTACTGTGAACTGGACAAACATCAAGATGGCACCCAAAACGCCCATGATGATTCGTCCAATCTGACTGTCACCGGTTAGAAAGGCAGTGATAATAATGGGGATAATACCGACAATGGAAATGATCATTCCCACAACCAAAGCATAGATGGAGGGTTTTAGTAAGTCTCTGTCTTTAAAAGCCATGCTCCAGGCTTGTTTTAGAAAATTCCAGCCTCTTGAAAAACTTTGCATAATTCACTCTCCTTTATTAATAAGAATGGGTTCATTATAGCAAAATTGACGCAAAAAAGACGCTAAAAATGAGAGGGAGCAGTATAATCGGGCAATTCCAAAATCAGGATCATTTATGAAAAACATATTTTTTATTGTAGTATTGCTG